>JAFVWL010000089.1 GCA_017501695.1 Oscillospiraceae bacterium | reverse complement strand
TTGGGCAGAAGATTTCGGCTCAGAAAAAGTTTTGAAAACGGCAGAATACTTTGTGTATTGTGGCGTTTTCAAAACGCATTTATGGGGCGAAAGATTCGCCCAAAGCCCAAAAGGGGAGTTTTTAGAGGTGCCCTTTTATTTACCAGATACGAACCTCAGGTTCCAGTCGGATCCCGAACTTTTCAAAGACAATGTCAGATACCTGTTTCAGCAGGTCCTTCACATTCCTCGCAGTGGCGCCGCCCAGATTCACAGCGAAGCCCCCATGCTTAGTGGAAATAGCGGCACCGCCAACAGTGTAGCCCTTCAGCCCGGCCTGGTCAATGAGGGCCGCGGCATATCCGCCCACAGGCCGCTTGAAAGCGGAACCGGCGGAGGGTAGATCCAGGGGCTGAGAAGCGGAACGCTTGCCCATAAGTTCCTTCATTTTCTCCTTGATGACAGCTTCATCGCTGGGGATCAGCGCGAAATCCGCGCTGACAACGATATCCCCGGATTCCTCCAAAACACTGTGTCTGTAGGAAAAGCCCATTTCCGCGTTTGTCAGGCGACGGACATTTCCCTGTCGGTCCATAACCTCCACGCCGGTGCAGACCTGGCAGATCTCGCCACCGTAGGCCCCGGCATTCATATACACGCCGCCGCCAACGGTTCCGGGAATACCATGGGCAAATTCCAGGCCGGACAGCCCCAGATTGGCTGCGAACACAGCAGCCCGGGTCATGGTCACACCGGCCATAACCCGAATCGTGGTGTCACTCAGCCGTTCCATTCCCCCCAGGCAATCCTTCAGGCAGATCACCAGACCGGGAATTCCCGCATCCGGTGCCAGCACATTGGTTCCTGCGCCTAAGATAACAGGGTTGGTGTCCAACAAAGCGGACATTTTCAGGATTTTAGAAAGCTCTTCCGCATTTCCGGGAAATGCCATAACCTCGGCAGGTCCACCGATACGGAAGGATGTGTGTCTGGCCAGGGGCTCATGAAAACGAAGCTCGATACCGGTCAGAAAGGCAGCGGTTTTCCGCTGGAAATCAGTCAATTCAGTCATAAACGCCTCCGGGTGTATGATTGTGTACAGTATATCATATCCCAGTCGGGATTGCAATTATTCAAGGATGAAATTTCTGTAACAAAACAGGGACGGCCAAAGCCGTCCCTAAAGTATTTACTTCTCCACGATCTCGAGGATCTCCATAGGGCAGGCCTTGACACAGATGCCGCAGGCGATGCACTTGGATACGGGCGCTTCCGCCTTGTGAACCATGACCTTCATGGGGCAGGCTTCCACACACTTGCCGCAGCCAACGCACTTCTTCTTGTTGATCATGTACACGCCGGTCTTGGGATTCTGGGTGATGGCCTCATGCTCACAGACCTTCATGCACTTGCCGCACTGAATGCACACATTGGGCTTGGCCGCGCCGTTCTTGCCGGCCACGATGCGGATACAGCTCAGATCCTCGTCAAATTCCTTGTAGAACGCCTCGGAACAGGCCTGGACACACTGCAGGCAAGCCATGCAGGCCTCATTTTTCTTAACGGTCAGCTTTTTCATTTTGGAAATACTCCTTTTTGTTATTGATATTTATGTATCATTATAGCGATAATTTCAAAAAATGCAACGCCTAATCTCGAATTTGCCGTTTATTTGTCACATTCGGCACAAATTCCCTGTCTAAACGCCTATTCCTCGGAGATACTAGCCGTGAACCCTAAAAAACAGGAGGATCAACATGAAAAGATTGATAGCCATGGCGCTCACCGTCGTCCTTACCGCTGCCGCACTGACCGGCTGCGGCTGTACCGCCAACGTAGGCGAAGACACCCAGCCCAGTACCACAGTGGCTCCCACCACCGAACCCACCACCGCGCCGACCACAGAACCTACCACCGCACCGACTACTGAACCCACAACAATGCCGACCACCCAGCCTACCGACCCCAGCGACACGGAAACGGTATATCCGGACACCAACGGCTCCACTGACAACATGACCGACGGAGCCGTCATGCCCGACGGAACCGGAGATACCGGTATGACGGATGGTGCCCTTGGACGTTCCCGGGGAATCCGCCGCCGATAAAGGTAAAATCAGCCATGCGTTCGCATGGCTGATTTATTTTACAGAAACTCATCCCATGACAGGGTGATTTCCCCATCTTCTTTTACAATGCAGGGAATTCCGATCTTCCCTGCCTCCCGGACAGAATCAAACAGGGGGTTTCCGTCCCGGATGGTCAGAAACGTTTTCAACGCCAACAGATCTTCTCCGAAATCCATATATTCAAAGGACACACCGGCGGCCGTCAGTTCTTCCACACAACGCACACAGTCAGAGCAAAGCCGGGAACCGTAAATTTTTAGCATCTGAAAACCTCTTACAAAACCGTAATATATCTGGTAATATTCTTCTTCATCCGCTCCGCAGCCTGAACGGCCTGCTCAATATAGTCGATGCCGTCGGTTTCCTGCTCCAGCCAGGCGGCTGTGACAGAGGGTCCGGCACAAACCGCCGCGCCATGGCCCAGCCGGTCAAAGGCATAGCTGCAGTTCTTGGCGTTTCCGCTGGGATAATCCAGTCCATCCACCAGCAGGAACGTACGCTTATATTTGGCCCGGAGATTGCGCAGGCTATCCGGAGCCGAGGCGCTGACCATTGCACAAACCCGGGAATAGCCGCATTTGCCCACAATGGGCTCGCCGTACCGGTTTACCAGGTCCGCGGCTGCCCCATGGACCAGCCGGGTACCGGTCATCAGATCCTGCAATTCCGCGGCAGACTTGTTGGCCGTGCGGATGATCAGGTACAGATCCTTGCCTGCATCCCGGCAATAAGGCAGGAAGGGCTTGATCGCATCGGAACCGATATAGGGATTGATAGCCAGGCCGTCGCAGGGATATCGGCTGCCCTCCCGGAAGCACCAGGACGCCGTCCGGTCCGCATCCCATGGAGACAGCACCGCGGGACCGTCCAGGATCACATAAAAGCCCATCCCCCTGGCTTCGTTAAGCAGATTGGAAAGCTCCACCATACCCTCCGGGCTCATGAGGGCAAAGGTAGCGAAAGAAAACCGGACCGCGGGAACCAGATGCTTCATACCCGCCATAAGCTCCCGGCAGAATCGGCAGTAGGCCTTCAGTACACTGCCCTCCTCATCCAGCAGATGCTGGGGCAGATGCTCCGGGGTAACACCAAAATCAATAACCGAAGGATTCTTCAGTTTTCGGATTTTATCCTGCAGCAGATCGATGGACATGGGAAAGCCTCCTTTTCAGGCTGTTTTTATACAGTATATCACAGATTTTTCTTGTTGAAAAGACAAAACCTTTCCAGCTTTGAAATTTTTCGAATCGGGCAAGCTAAAAACGAAGGGAGTGAGAACAATGGATATGAAAACATGGGCTTTGACGCTGGGTGTTGGCGCCGCTGCCGGAGCGGTGGCCATTATGATGCTGCCCCGCCAAAGCACCGCCAGAAAGCTTGCCTACAAAGCCGCCGCAAAGGTAGAAGACGCTGCTTCCATGATGGCAGACAAGATCAGCCAAAAAATCGATACCATGAGCTGACAAAAAACCTGCCGGGGATATCCCCGGCAGGTCAGGATTTTATTTGCTCATATTCTTCAGGGGAGTAATATACTGTTCCCGGCGGCGGTTCCGCTCGTCCATATACCAGGTCTGGTTACCGGCATGAAGCTCTCGGAGGTAATCATAGTGATTTGCCAGAATCGCCTCATTATGCCGGGCAACCATCATCAGGGCGATGGAGGAGCAATGATCGGAAACACGCTCCAGATGGGTCAGCGCTTCCATAAAGACCAGTCCGGAGCTGACGGAACAGGAGCCGTTCTTCAGCCGCTTGGTATGACGGTCCCGCAGGAACATAACCATATCGTCAATGGTCTCCTCAAGAGGCTCCACAGTCCTGGCCAGAGCATCATCATCATTGGTAAAGGCGGCAACGGTGGTGCTGAGGATCTCGTTGACGGCAGCACAGATCATTTCCAGTTCCTTCAAAGCGCCTTCGGAGAAGGATGCGCCATCCCGGCGCATCTGCTCACCCAGTTCCACCAAATTGGTGGCATAGTCACCGATACGCTCAAAGCTGGGCACCGTTTGGAGCAGCATATCCAACTGACGGTCTTCCGCGGGAGTCTCAATGACCTTGGACAGGCCGATCAGGAATCCGTCAGACGCATCCGCGAACTGATCCAGGCAAGTCTCATCCGCGTCAATTTCCTTATTCATCGACTCGTCATAATGCATCAACTGGCTGCAGCCACGAAGCATATTCTCCTTAGCGATGGCACCCATGGCGGCAACCGCTTTGGTAGCCTCGCCCAGAGCCATGGCGGGAGAGATATACAGCTTTTCATCCAGGGTCAGCAATTCGGGATGCCGGGGTGCTTCCGCCTTGGCATCTTTGATGATGGTGGTGGACAGCTTCACAAGCTGGCCGGTAAACGGAACCAGCACGATGGCGGTAATCAGATTGAACACAGTCTGGAAAAGAGCGATTGCAGTGCCGTCAATGGAATTGTTCCAGAATTCCGAACCGAAAATATTCATAGCCTGCATGACAGACATCACGATCATGAACAGCACTGTGCCGATCGTATTAAAAGCAATATGTACCACACCGGTACGCTTGGCATTGTTTCCGGTGCCGATGGAGCAGACCATGGCTGTGGTCACGCAGGTGCCCAGGTTGATGCCCATGATCACCGGATAAGCCATAGCAAAGGAAATGGTTGCCGTTCCCGCCGCGGCAGTGGCTTCCGCCACAGTCTGGAGCATACCAACGGTAGCGGAGGAGCTCTGAACGATAACCGTCAGGATCAGGCCGAAGAGAATGCCAATCAGAGGATTGGTCAGGAAGGTCAGGAAGGACTCAAACACACTGGTTCCGATCAGAGGCTTGACACCGGCGGTCATCAAATCCAGACCGATGAACAGGACACCGAAGCCAATGCAGATGTCTCCGATGGGCTTGGCGGATTTGGTCTTAATAAACATAAGCAGCACGATACCGACGACCAGGGCAATAGGAGCCAGGGTATCCGTATCGAACAGCCACAGGAACCAGTTGTCACCGGCGTCGATGGCGCCAAGCTGGATGATCCAGGCAGTAATCGTCGTACCAATATTGGCACCCATAACAATGGATACCGCCTGCTTCAGGCTCAGCACACCGGCACCAATCAGCGCAACAGTCAGGACGATGGTGGCCGTAGAGCTCTGGATCACAGCGGTAACCAGCGCGCCAGTCACAACACCCATAACAACATTGCCGGTGACCTTTTCCAGAATGCTCTTCAGCGCAGCACCGGAGCTGTTCTTAAGACCGTCGCCCATAACCTCAATACCGTAAAGGAACATAGCCAGACCGCCAAGCAGTTTCACGACAGCACTTATAACTTCCATAACAAAAACCTCAAATGCCATTGTTTTCAGCGGATAATCCACTGAATATCATTATAAAAAAATTCCCATTAAAAGTATATACACAAATCTCAAGAAAAACAGACAAAATATTCCGTATATTTTTGTCTGTTTTCCAGAATTTTACTTACCTGTGGAGCCGAAGCCGCCAGTTCCCCGCTGGGTATCGTCCAATTCTTCCGCCTCCACAAAGCCAGGCGTATACACCGGTGTAATGAGAAGCTGGGCAATCCGCTCTCCGCCGGCGATCACCTGCTCTGCCTTGCCATGATTGTGCAGCGCCACCATGACCTGGCCCCGGTAATCGCTGTCAATAACACCAACCTTGTTGGCGGGAGCGAGCCCCCGTTTGGTTCCCAGGCTGCTGCGGGCATAGATCAGGCCGGCACAGCCCTTTGGAACCTCCATGGCAAGCCCCGTGGGAACGAATACCGTCTCCCCTGCCCCAACGGTCACGGGCGCTTCCAGGCAGGCATACAAGTCCGCCCCCGCTGCTTCCGGGGAACCATAAGTGGGAACGGTTGCCAGAGGATGCAGTTTTTTGATACGAATGGGTTCCATAGGAATTACCTCACGATCTTGGATTTTCATGCCCGGAACCGGGCAGACTATGGTTACTGTTTCTTTTTTCCCAACCGGGAGAACCAGGGGAAGCTCAGGGGCCAGACAATTCCGGCCATAATAACCAGCAGGAAATAGCGGATACCCCGGCCCAGGTAATGGCCGCCGAAAATGGCATCCAGCGGGGCCTTCAGACCCTCCTTCACTGCCAGGGCTAGGCCAAGTCCGATGACTACCTTCAGAATCTGAGCCCACCAAACGGCCTTCACCGGGAAATGAAGCTTGGTTTCATCCACATAGTGGACCACAAGCATACCAAGCAGGGCACCCAGGAGGGTGTAACCGTTCTTCACCGCGGAAGCCAGATTCGCCGGATCCGTATCCGCCGGGAAGGGAAAAAACTCCACATAGGCAATATAAGCCACACACGCCGCAACCCCGGCCAGAAGCATAGGCAAAATGTATTTCCCGTCTTTGGAAAATACTACAGGCTTCAGCAGGAACACCAGCGCCATCGCCATACCGGCACCCACCAGCACATCCGACAGAGTATGGACGCCGATGTACATCCGGGACAGCGGCACCAGGATCATCACCGCAATACAAAGAACCCGCAGGAGCTTATTTGCCGTACTGTTGGCAATGGCACCAAAGGTTCCCACCGCGTTGGAGCTGTGTCCGCTGGGAAAGCTATAGCCCGTGGCCGCTTCCCTGGCTTGCTCCAGGATCGTAAACTCCGGGTCCTGGACCCAGGGTCTGGGCACCCGGCAGGTGATCTTCAGGAACTGGTTAGACAGGGTTCCGAAAAAGCCCACCGCCAGCACATAGTAGCCCTGGCGCTTGTCCACACACCAGAAAAGAATCAGCGCCGTAACCAGAAACGCCAGCTCGTCGCCGAAATAGGTAACCGCCAGCATAAACTCGTTAAGACCCGGAACACGGACGCTTTCCAGAAAATACAGAAATTCCATAATACGACCTCCTGGGAAAAATCTGTTCCCATTATACCAAAAATTACGCAAATGTAAAGATTTCTTCCATTGGCTTGCGTTTTTTTCCGGCGGAGGGTATAATGAGGAAAAACAAACCAGGAGGAAGCGTTATGTTTTCTGCCGAAAACCGTGTGATCTATACAAAAAACCAACTTGGCGAAGTGATCTGCCAGCTCCGGTTCCCGGAGATTCTGTCCATCAGCACCAATCCCCCGGCGGATTTTCAGGAGGCCATCCGTGCCGATTACCCCCGGTATTCCGCCCTGCGGGAGCCGATCCCGGCACAACCCGGCGTCCTCCCTGCCCGGACCCAGCCGGGAATCAACCACCAATTTCTCTCTGCCGACGGTATCTGGCGGGTGAATTTGACCAGCAAATTCATCTCCCTGGCCTGCAGCCGCTATACCAAATGGGAGGATTTCGCTTCCCGGCTGGATAAGCCTCTGGCTGCCTTCATTCAGACCTATAAGCCCGCTTATTTCGAGCGCATCGGCCTGCGGTATCTGAATTTCATCTCCCGCAAGGACCTGGGACTGGATTCCATCCCCTTCTCCGACCTGATTGCCCCATGTTATCTGGGGCTGCTGGCAGAAGAGGATGTACAGGAGTCCTCCGCCATCCGCAGCACCGTGGATGCGGACATAGCCATTCGGGGAGGCTGCCGGATGAAGGTCCACGCGGGTCCCGGCATGGTCCGCCGGGCCGGAGCACCCCAGCAGGACAAGGAGCTGAAATTCATTTTCGATATGGATCTGTACATCCCCGGCCAGCTTGCTGTGAATCTTTCCGCCGGAGCCCTGCAGACCCTGCATGCCCAGGCCTGGCCCGTGTTCCGCGGCGGCATCACGGACACTCTGCACGACGCCCTGTCCCCGGATTTCTAAGGAGGTAACCTATGCCCTATTACTACGGTTTCGACTGGACCTATATCGTTCTGGTCCTGCCCTGCATTCTGCTGTCCCTGTGGGCCAGCCATTCCGTCAATTCCACATTTAAGAAATACTCCCAGCAGCTTTCCATTCGCCGCATCACCGGTGCCCAGGCAGCCCAGCGGGTCCTGAGCCACAACGGTGTCAGCGGTGTCCGGATCGAACGGGTCAGCGGCAATCTGACGGACCATTATGACCCCACCACCAATGTGATCCGGCTGTCGGACAGCGTTTACAATGCCACCTCCACTGCCGCCATCGGCGTTGCCTGTCACGAAGCCGGTCACGCGGTGCAGTACGCTCAGCATTATGCCCCCATCAAGCTCCGGGCCGCAATTATCCCCATTACCAACATCGGTTCCCGGCTGGCCATGCCTCTGATCCTGCTGGGCATCGTGCTGTCCTTCCTGGGCACCCTGTCCACAGGATTGGTGTATCTGGGCATCGCCTGCTTTGGTCTGAGCCTGGTGTTCCAGCTCATTACCCTGCCTGTGGAGTTCAACGCCAGCCGCCGGGCCATGGATGCCATCGAATCCGCCGGTATTCTGACCGAGGAAGAACAGCGGGGTGCGAAAAAGACCCTCCAGGCCGCGGCTATGACCTATGTGGCCGCCACCGCCGTAGCCCTGGCCCAACTTCTGCGCCTCATTGCTCTCTTCGGCGGCAGACGGAGAAATGACTGATGATCTACACACCTATGACCAGCCGGGCTATGAAACTGGCATACCGTGCCCATCAGGGCCAGGTGGACAAGTGCGGTGTCCCCTATATTTTCCACCCTGCCCACCTGGCGGAGCAGATGGACGATGAAACCTCCTGCACCGTGGCCCTGCTCCATGACACTGTGGAGGATACGGCGGTGACCCTGGAAGACCTTTCCCGGGAGTTCCCGGCGGAGGTTGTTGCGGCGGTTGCCTTGCTGACCCATGCGGACGGCACGGATTACCATGAGTATGTCCGCCGGATCAAGACCAACCCCATCGCCCTGAAGGTCAAGCTGGCAGACCTGGCCCACAATATGGACCAGTCCCGTACCGTGGGCTCCGGCATCCCCCAGGAAAAGCTGTGCCGATGGCGGGAAAAGTACGAAAAAGCCCTGGAAATCCTTTCGGAATAACCCACCCGCCCCGGAAATTCCGGGGCGGAAATTTTCTTGAAATTTTCAAAAAAGCTGTAACCTTTTCCCATGGATTTCGTCCTTATAATCAGAACAACAAAAAGGAGGAAACGACCATGAAGTATACGGAAATTTTGAAGAAGCTGGGTATTTTTGTTTTGAAGCTCCTGGGCGCTGCCGCCATTGGGTGGATCAGCTTCTGGGTGGGGCTTTACCTGTTTCTGCTGCTGCCCACCACCGGACTGCACATTGTACTGGTGGTCATCGCCATAGCCATTCTGCCCGCCCTGATTCCCCTGCTGTTCGTCCGGAACCGGGCAAAATATATGACCTTCTGGAGCGGCTTTTTGGTACTGTTTATCTTCGCCTGTGTGGGGAATCTGGTATGGTACGGCATGGACCAGGAAACGATTATAGACACCAACCCCAGTATCCAGATCCACGAGTATCTTCCCTTCAACGAGGAAAGCAAGATCGTGACCCTGGACCATGAGGCCAGCCTGCGGTTTACCCTGGAAGACGAGTTGCCCCGGATCGACGGAGCCGCCGCCGTGTTCCCGGTGTATTCTGCCTTTGTCCATGCTACTTATCCCCCGGAGCGGACCTATTATACCCAGAACAACAAGCCCTACGGCGGCTTGTCCACAGAATATTTCCAGTACAACAACACTCCCGGCGGCTATGCGAGCCTGGCGGATAAAAACACGGACATATTCTTCGGAGCCTATCCCTCCGACGAGCAGATCGCCTACGCTAAGAAACAGGGCACAGAATTCATTTATACGCTCATTGGCTACGAGGCCTTTGTGTTCTTCGTCCACAAGGATAACCCCATTGATTCTCTGACGGTGGAACAAATCAAGGGCATCTATTCCGGCGAGATCACCAACTGGAGCCAGGTAGGAGGAAATTTCGAGCCCATTGTGGCCTACCAGCGGAACAAAAATTCAGGCAGTCAGAGTATGCTGGTCCGGTTCATGGGCGATACGCCTCTGGCAAGCCCGCCTTCGGAGCTGGTCAGCGGTTCCATGGGCGGTATCATCGAAACCGTGGCCGACTATCGCAGCAAGTCCAATTCCATGGGTTTCTCCTTCCGCTACTATGTGGAGGGCATCATCCAGAACCCGGACATCAAAATCATCGCCATCAACGGCATCGCCCCCACGGTAGAGAATATCCAAAACGGAACCTACCCCATCATCGGACCCCTGTACGCCGTAACCTGGGAGGGCAACGACAATCCCAATGTCCAGCGGCTTCTGGACTGGGTCCTGTCCAAGGAAGGCCAGGAGATCATTGAAAAAACCGGATATACCCCGGTAAATTGAATATTTTGCCGCCCCGGCCTTGACAACCGGGGCGGTTCAATTTATAATCTGCTTCGTATGTCTTAACAAAGGAATGACGAATATGGATGAATTACTGAATCTTTACGGCGAAATGGGGATTTCCCCCGCCGTTTATGCCTACGGCGAGAAGACCCTGGAGAAAATTGCCGACCGCTTTGCCGCCATCGACCAGGTGGCCGAATATAACCAGGCCAAGGTCCTGCGAGCTTTCCATAAGAACCGCATCGCCGCCACCTGCTTCGCCGCCACCACCGGCTACGGCTACAACGACGAGGGCCGGGACAAGCTGGAACAGGTCTATGCCGATGTGTTCCACACGGAAGCTGCCCTGGTCCGGCCCCAGATTACCTGCGGCACCCATGCCCTGACCGTGGCCCTTTCCGCCAACCTGCTCCCCGGTGACGAGCTGCTGAGCCCCGTGGGTGCTCCCTACGACACCCTGCAGGAGGTAATCGGCATCCGTCCCAGCCCCTGCTCCCTGGCCGAGTACGGTGTCAGCTACCGGCAGGTAGATCTGCTGTCCGACGGCACCTTTGACTACGAGGGCATCCGCGAGGCCATCAACGAAAAGACCAAGCTCATTACCATCCAGCGTTCCAAGGGCTATGCCACCCGGCCCACCTTCTCCGTTAAGCAGATCGGTGAGCTGATCGCGTTCTGCAAGGCTATCAAGCCCGATGTGATCATCATGGTAGACAACTGTTATGGTGAGTTTGTGGAAACCATTGAGCCCTCCGATGTGGGTGCGGATATAATCGTAGGCTCCCTGATCAAGAATCCCGGCGGCGGTCTGGCTCCCATCGGCGGCTATATCGCCGGCACCCGGCACTGTGTGGACCGGTGTGCTTACCGGCTCTCTGCTCCCGGCCTGGGCCAGGAGGTTGGTGCCAATCTGGGCCTGATGCCGGCTTTGTACCAGGGCTTCTTCCTGTCCCCCTCCGTGGTGGCCAGTGCGGAGAAGGGTGCGATCTTCGCCGCCAACCTCTATGAGCCCCTGGGCTACAAGTGTGTTCCCAATGCCACCGAATCCCGCCACGACATCATTCAGGCCGTGGAGCTAGGCAGTGAAAAGGCCATGATCGCCTTCTGCAAGGGCATTCAGGCCGCAGCCCCTGTGGATTCCTATGCCGACCCCATCCCCGGCGATATGCCCGGCTATGACAGCCAGGTGATCATGGCTGCCGGTGCCTTCGTCCAGGGCTCCACCATGGAGCTGTCTGCCGACGGTCCCATCCGTCCTCCCTACGCCGTCTACTTCCAGGGCGGCCTGACCTGGCACCACGCCAAGCTGGGCATCCTCATGAGCCTGCAGAAAATGGTGGACGCAGGCATCGTTACCCTTTAATACGCCAAAGGACCTGCCAGCAACGGCAGGTCCTTGTTGATCATTTACGCATGTCATCGCGAGCCAGTTCTCAAACTGGCGTGGCGATCCCGTGGACATTTTGGAAACCTAACGGGATTGCCACGTCGCCGCCTTTGGGCGGCTCCTCGCAATGACGTGGTTTTCGTTTTCCGGTTACACATTAAGGATACAACCCAATCAGCTTCAGTTTCTCCATCCGGGATAACTTTTTGATTTCGATCTCCCGGCGCAGGGCCTGGGAATGGGTCCCGCATTCTTCCTGATATCGCAGGACCACCGGACCCCGGCCCCGGGTGTACTTGGCGCCCTTGCCGGAGCTATGCTGCTGCATCCGCCGGGAAATATCGTCGGTGATACCGGTATAGAACGTGCCGTCCCGGCACTCCACAATGTACAAATACCAGGTCTTATCCACGACCTTTTCTCCCCCAGTTTCGACCCAGGATCATATCCAGCAGAAAGAATGTCACATTTCCCAGAATCAGCATTACCGCCGTCAGGACAGCGCCCATTTCCGCATATTCCGCTGCGATTTCCCCCATTCCCAGCAGGTTCATCAGTATCCAGTACATCAGCAGAATCGCTCCGTTGAACAGCAGCAGTTTCCCGGCCCACCCGAATTTCATCCGGTCCAGCCGGGGCTTGAGGATGGGATAGTAACCCAGGAACACAAACACCGCCGCCGCTTCCTTATCCGGGGCCAGCAGCAGGCTCAGAATGGAAACGGCTCCATACCAGGCCCAGGCAGCCCGGCTGCCGCAGGTCTTCACCACAATCTGCAATATCATCATGCAAAGCATGGGGCACACGAAGGTCGCCACGGGGATCAGGGTCCCCATGGCCATGATTACCAGGGCCAGTGCTGCCAAAACGCCGCACAGAGCCATGATTTTGGCTTCATTTCTCATTTGCAGCCGCCCTTTTTCAGCAAGGCGTACTTGATATCCCACAACTTCCGGGACAGGTCCACATAGTAGGTGTGGGGATTGTCAAATCGCTTAACCTCATCCCACAGAGTATCCACCTGTTCCAGGCAGTAGGTACGGATCTGTTCCAGGGTTGGACATTCATAGACCAGTTCACCCCCCAGGAAAACAGGCACCTGCAGCTCCTTGGCGGTAAAATTGTATACGGTCTTGGTTTTCCAGGTGGCCTCCGGGTCAAAGATCTCCAGATCCTGACTGTCATCCACAGTTTCGTCGTAAACGCAGAGATAATCGGCAATGGCCTTTCCGGTGTCGTTGCCATAGAAACGGTAAAGTTTCTTGAAATGGGGGTTGGTGATCTTACCTACGTTCTCAGAGATCTTGATCTTGGGCAGGATGGTGCCGTCCTCCTCTTCCACCGCCACCAGCTTGTACACGCCGCCAAATACCGGCTCGGACCGGGCGGTGATCAAACGTTCGCCCACACCGAACAGGTCGATCTGGGCACCCTGGCGGAGAATGTCCTGGATGATGTACTCGTCCAGGGAGTTGCTGACGGAGATCTGGCATTCGGTCCATCCTGCGTCGTCCAGCATTTTCCGGGCTTTTTTGCTGAGATAGGTCATATCACCGGAGTCCAGCCGGATACCGCATTTGGTGATGCCCAGAGGCTTGAGCACCTCGTTGAAGGCCCGGATGGCATTGGGAACACCGGATTTGAGGGTATTGTAGGTATCCACCAGCAGGGTTGCGTTGTGGGGGTAAAGCGTGCAGTAGGTTTTGAAGGCCTCATATTCCGTATCGAACATCTGGACCCAGGCGTGGGCCATGGTTCCTCCGGCCTTCACGCCGAAGAGCTGGTCGGAAATGGTGCAGGCCGTTCCGTTGCAGCCGCCAATGTAGGCAGCTCTGGCGCCCAGAATGGCCGCGTCAGCGCCCTGGGCCCGGCGGGAACCGAATTCCAGCACGGTTCTCCCCTCCGCTGCCCGGACAACCCGGTTGGCTTTGGTGGCGATCAAACTTTGGTGGTTAATGGACAGCAGCAGGAAGGTCTCGATGAGCTGAGCCTCGATGGCCTTGGCCCGGACTGTCAGGATCGGCTCCTTGGGGAAAACAGGGGTTCCCTCGGGCACCGCCCAGATATCGCCGGTGAATTTGAAATGGGCCAGATAATCCAGGAATTCCTCGTCAAACAGGTTCCGGCCCCGGAGGTATTCGATATCCTCGGGGTCAAAATGAAGTTCCTGGATATACTGAATAATTTGCTCAAGGCCAGCGGCAATGGCAAAGCCGCCGCCATCGGGGCACTGGCGGTAAAACACATCGAAATAGGTAATCCGGTCCCGGTAGCCGTTTTGGAAGTATCCGTGGGCCATAGTCAGCTCGTAAAAATCACAGAGCATGGTCAGATTGATCTTGTCGTAAACCTTCATCGCAGGCACCTCTTTTTTGAAATTTCGTACCTCTATTATAATTTCCCGGCAGACAAATAGCAACCGTAATTTTCTTGACAGCAGACCGATTCTCCGCTATAGTTGTCGCAGAAAGGATGTGAATCATATGGCAATTACGGTTGGCATGAAGGGCGAGGTGTTCTCCTGTGTGGAGCGGGAGGATACCGCCAAGGAAGTGGGCTCCGGCAGTCTGCTGGTCTACGCCACCCCCTGTATGGTGGCCCTGATGGAGGGCGCTGCCTGCGAGGCCATCGCGGCGGAGCTGGGTGAGGACAAGACCTCTGTAGGCACAGAGCTTTGCATCAAGCATCTGTCCGCCACCCCCGTGGGGCTGGAAGTCCGGGCAGAAGCGGAGGTTACCGCAGTGGAAGGCAATACCCTGACCTTTGCAGTCACCGCTTATGACGAAGCGGGAAAAATCGGCGAAGGAACCCACAAGCGTGTGGTAGTATCCGCCCAGCGTTTTCTGGACAAGGCCTATAACAAGCTCTGATCAACTATCAATGCCCGGGAGGTTCCTCCCGGGCATAAACATTATATGCGGTTACGGTCCTTCCACAGAGCCCAGGCCAAACACTGGCTGCAGGTCATAAGCAGTGCCATAAATAAATAAATCATCCAGATAAATCCCAGGCCGCTATACCAGTTGTTGGACCAGGCAAAGCCGGTCATCGCAAAGTCTGCCAGCAGCAGATTCCCGGCAAAGAGTACCGCGATTCGCAGCCACTTCCACCCGGTCAGGAAAAACAGAAGCAGGCAAACCGCACCCGCTGACAAGGCTGTCCACAAAACCGGATTCACATCCGGTTTCGGCGCGGCAGTCTCATCTCCGTAAATGCATTCTGCCTCGCTCCCGGTAAAGAACCAAATGCTGTAGGCATCCATGACCGGTACCTCATAAGTTTTCACGGGAGTTTCCCCTTGGAACAGCACATCCCAGAGTCTGCGGTTGACACTGAGGCAGGCAATTTTGCCGCCCACTTCCGTATCATAGCGATAATCCCATTGGTCCCACCAGGACAGGTAACCCGTGACCCGCATTTCTACAAGCACCTTCCCGTTTTCTTGCCTGACCCCAAGAACAGAACTCTCCAGGGGCACAGGCACCGAACGCAGGGACAGCACCGCAAAGGTCCAGGTTACCACCGTCGTGGCGAAGAATACCATAGCCATCACCAGCAGGACCGTACGCTGGAGCAGGCGTTTTCCAATATTCCGCATTTCCTCGGGCACCGATTCCCTGGGAATCGCCACCGGCTGACGCATGGAATCCAAACGGCGGCGGCAGACTTCACATTCCCGGACATGATCCGCAACCAGAACCGCGGAATCCTGGCTGGCCATTTCTTCCGCGTACAGGGGCAGCAGGTCCCCAATCACATCACAGCTTATTTTCATGCTTCCACCTCCATAGCATCCTGTATTTTTTGCCTTGCCCGGTGATAGGTCACGCAGGCCCAATTCTGATTCTTACCAAATAGCTCCCCGATGGCGGCAAAGGAGAGCTGGCCGAAAACCCGCAGGGAGAAAACTTCCTTATAGGGCTCCGGCAGGCTGTGGAGAACTTTATGTACCGCCATAGCCTGGTCCGCGTCCATAACCCGCTCTTCAACAGACGGACCGGACCCGGACATTTGAAGTTCTTCCAGCGGAACGGTCTGTTTTGTCATTCGCAAATGGTTCCGGTAACAATTCTTTCCAATGGAACACAGCCAGGTACGGATGTCACATTCCCCCCGGAACCTGGGCAGCGCCTCCAAAGCCTTGAAGAAGGTCTGGGCTGTCAGTTCCTCCGCCAGGTGGGGATCTTTGCACAGAGCCATGAGATACAGCTCCACATCCCGGAAATAATCCCGGTATATCTTTTCAAATTCTGTCACAGCCCCCACCTCCCTTCGCAGGCTACCTGAAATCATTATACCTTACATTCTTCCCGGACACAACCGTCGATTACCCGGAAATGGCGTCCGCAATATCCCGCCACCTTGTCGTCATGGGTCACCACGATGACGGTTTTTCCCTGGCGGTTCAATTCCCGGAGCAGCTCCATGATCTGCTTCCCGGTTTCGGAATCCAACTGACCTGTGGGCTCGTCCGCCAGAATCAGGTCCGGGTCATTGACCAGAGCCCGGGCGATGGCCACCCGCTGACGCTGACCTCCGGAAAGCTGATTGGCCAGCTTCTTTTCCTGTCCGGACAGCCCCACGGTTTCCAGGGCTGCCATGACCTTCTTACGGATTTTTCCGTATGGCGTGGAAGAAAACAGCAACGGCAGCATCACATTGTAGTAGACCGTCTCCCGGTTCAGCAAGGCGAAATCCTGCAGTACAAAGCCGATCTTCTGATTCCGGAGCTTTGCCTTCTCACCATCCTTCAGGGCTGTGATCTCATGATCATCCAGACGATAGCTGCCCGATGTGGGGTTATCCAGACAACCTATGATATTCAGCAGGGTGGATTTGCCGGAGCCGGAAGGTCCCAGAATCGCCGTGAAATCTCCCTTTTCGATGTGAAGCATAACATCCTTCAGGGCATAGAACTCCCCTTCTCCCACGGGGTAGATTTTATTGATGTTTTCCAGGGTAATCATTGTTCCACTCCTCTCAGCAAGGTGACGGGTGTATGGTCCTTCATTTGCAGCCGGGAAGTGATCAGGGCAATTCCCGCGGACAGGGCCAGATATCCCCCAATCAGCAGCCAGCAGCCATAGTCAACGCGATACTGGTAAGCGGTCATCCAGCCCAGCCAGTCACAAACCGGCAGGATCAGAAGCATGGACACGCAGACCGCCGTGGGAATCAGGGCCATCAGTGCGAACCCCGCCAGTACCACGGCAATGCATTGACTTCGGTTGGCACCGCAGAGATAGCAAAGGGCCAGGTCTCGTTCCTTCTTCTTAAATGTCAGGATCAAGGTGCTGAAATATCCAAAAATCGACACCACCAGCAAAAACACAGGCTTGGGAAGCAGGGTTCGGTACTGTCTCCAGATTTCTTCCTCCGATGTTTCCAGCAGCTCCGGCAGGGATACAGTAATGCCGCTGCGGCTCAGGCGGAGCATCAGCGCATCCACAGCCTCATTGGAGGCATCATCCCGGACCTCCAAAATAAAGTTCATGGAGGGGCTTACCGATGCCAGGTTGGACAGCCTTTCCAGATTCTCCGGAGTACCCTCCATCATCAGGTGGCCGCCGGAATAAAACATCTGATTCACCGTTGGAACGGTAGCCGAACCACCGAATTTCAGGCTGTAGTAGGGGTATTCCAGTTTTCCTACAATGGTGTAATTCTGCTTCACGTTTGTTCGGGTAAAGCGGAGGGTAACCGTATCCCCTATGGACAGGTTGTCGAAAACAGGACTGGCGGTGATAATGCCGCTCCCGCCGGAATAATCCTGCTTCAGCCCCGGAAACAGTTCCCCCAGCCGGTGATGGTAGAGCACAATGGAAATCATGGTTTCATCAGCCCCGGTTCCGTAGGTCAGGGGGTTGACGGTATAGACCGGATAAACACCGGCCACTGCCGCTTCCTCCTCCAGGGACTGAATCCATTCCCGGTTTTTCGCGTCCGTCATCATAAAATCGTTCTGCATGAAATAGTACAGCCGGTCCGCTTTCCCGGTGGTGTGGCTCATGAGTTCGTAATTCCGGCGAATGTAGCGAATCTGGGCAACCACCGTAATTCCGGCAATCATGGATACGGTCATCATCAGCGACAATAAAACCATGGACCCCCGGATGCCTTTGGTAAAGGAAATCATTTTTCGAATCAGCTTCATGCCGCACCTCCTATTCCGCCTGCCGCCGCAGGGCGATGGGCGGCATCAATGCATATTTCCGAACAAAGAACATGGCCACCGCTGTGCTAAGGAGCATCATCCACGCGAATACAATGCAATAATCGACAGGTCGATAAACCAGATCCGTCAAAGCATTCAGATGAACAAACACCGCGTCATACAACACGATGTGAATTCCAATTCCCACAGCAATGCCCAAACAGCATAGAAATAACGCTTCCGCCAGGCACAGGCCAAAAATCTGCCATTTCCGGGCACCCACGATCCGGCTCACCGCTACCATGGATGTCATTGTGTCCATGAGATACCGCAGCAGGTACATGAAGGAAATCAGACTCACAAGATACACCGGACAGATTACAATGATCATCTCTTCTACAGCTCGCTTCTCATATGACCGTTGACGCGCCAGCGGTGTCTCTATCAAGCACTGAGGAAAAGTATCCTCCAAGACAGCACGTAACGGATCATCTTCAAGATTCAATCGGTCTTTCGATATAATCAGAGCCTGGTCCACCTCTGCAATGGTCTGAAAGACCTCGTAAGATACAAAATAGGATGGGGCCTTATTTTTTCCAATTACCTTCAGTTCTCTTCCGTTGATGCGGATCACATCTCCGGGAATAGCAATCGAATTATCAGGAACTACCACACCATTGGGTTCCGCGTTGAAATCGGATGATCCGTTGATCATCATTAAATCCGTCTTATTGTCCCAAAATGCGGAAATTCTTCCTGTACCAAACGCAGAGTCACCCTCAATAACATTTCGCCCATCCGCAAATTGGGAAAAGAATGCTTCTACCTGAACAGATTCCACAAGCTTGTTGTTTGCCAGCTTCTCAATGTCCGAATAACCAATTTCAAAATCCGGTCTTGGAATATTCGGACTAAACTCGTCTGAAAGCCAAATTTCATAGGTCCGGTAATGCGGATCATTTGATGTCAGAAATTTCATTAGTTTCAAGCTATTTCCGTAGAAATAACAAAACACCACAGAACTCATGATTCCGCCTAGTAAAAATAAGCTAATAATCAGCCGGTGATGAGCCCAATACTGTTTTATCCGGGATTGGATTATCAAACATAGTTTCATATGCTTCTCCCTCCCATGAATTGTTTCCACTCATTAGACGCAGAAAAGCAGAAAATCTTACAGCAAAAGAAAAACTATGGTAAATAAGATTTTCCAAGGAGTTTCATGGAATCAACCTCCTATTCCGCCTGCCGCCGCAGGGCGATGGGCGGTATGGACGCGTACTTTCTCACAAAGAACAGGGCCACCAGCACATTCAGGCCCATCATATAGGCAAATGCCGCCCAGTAATCCACGATGCGGTAGACCAAATTCTCCAGAGAATTCAGGTGGACGAACACCGAATCATACAGCCAAATGTGGACGCCGATACCTGTCCCGGTGACCAGGGCACACAGAGCAAGCACCTCCGCCAGGCACAGGCCGAAAATCTGCCATTTCCGGGCACCCACGATCCGGCTCACCGCTACCATGGAAGTCGTGGTATCCATGAGATACCGCAGCAGGTACATAAAGGAGATCAGGCTGACCAGGTAAATCGGACAAACACCATACAGCGTATCCTCAATGGCCCGCTTTTCAAAGGCCCGGGCCCAGTTTGCCGGCGTTCTAAGGGTACATTCCGGGAAAGCTTCCTGAAGAATCGATGTCAGCGGATCGTTTTCCAGGTCCAGCCTGCCCCGGGAAATCACGGTTGCTTCATCCACCGGGGCACCAATGGACCGGTAAAATTCATAGGCCACATAGTAAAAATCGTCCTTGGTTTTGCCGATGACCTTCCGCTCCACACCGCAGATGCGGACCGTATCCCCGGCAACCAGATTGGAAAAGTATGGCACGATGACCCCGTCAGGCTCCGCCTTCAGATCCGTGGAGCCGCTGAACATAGGCAGTTCCGGCCGGTCGCCGATCTGGGCCGCCAGGCCATAGGATAAGGTTGCGTTATCGCCCTCGATGATCCCATCGTCCTCTTCAAAGGAAAAGAACCACGCAAACATGGTCACCGATTCCGCCAGCTCGTTTTGGGCCACTTTTTCCAGACCCTCGAAGGAAATTTCAAAATCCGGCCTGGGAATGTCCGTACCCATTTCCAGAGCCAGATATACGTTGTACCGCCGGTAATAAGGATCGTCCGAAGTCAAAAACTCCATAAGCTGCAGGCTGTTGCCGTAGAAATAGCAGAACACCACAGAGCTCAGGGTGCCGCCAATGAGAAACAGGCACAGAAGCAGCTTGTGGTATTTCCAATACTGCCTGACCCGGGACCAAATCAGCATAGCCAGCTTCATAAAATCTCCCCTTCCGAAATCGTCTTCATCCATTAGACACCGAAGGAGAGAAAACCTTACAAAAAAACCGGGAAGTTTTTCACTTCCCGGTTGATTTTATTTTGCAGTAACGCAGACCGCATCGTTTTCCACGGAGATGTGGATGGCGGAGATGGGCGACTCGAAGGAATCGATGATCTTCTCGCTGATGGGGTCCTCCAGATCCCGCTGGATGGTCCGGCGGAGGTTCCGGGCACCGTAGGTCATGGAATAGGCCTTCTTCACCAGGTAATCCCGGACGGAACCGTCCCAGGTAAGGGTCAGGCCACGGCCTTCCAGGCTCACCCGCAGCTCTTCCAACATAATATCGGCGATGCCCAGGAAATTCTCCTCAGTCAGGTGATTGAAGGTGATGATCTCATCCACCCGGTTGATAAACTCAGGCCGCAGGAACCCACGGAGGGCCTTCATGGTCTTCTCCTTCACCTGGTCCCCTGCCGTCCGGCCGAAGCCCACGGCAGCCACGCTGCCTTCACTGCCCGCGTTGGAGGTCATAACGATGATGGTGTTCTCAAAGTTCACCACCCGGCCCTGGGCATCGGTGATCCGGCCGTCGTCCAGCACCTGCAGCAGGATGTTCAGCACATCGGGATGGGCCTTTTCGATCTCGTCAAAGAGGACCACGGAATAGGGCTTGCGGCGGATCTTCTCCGTAAGCTGGCCCGCCTCGTCATAGCCCACGTAGCCCGGAGGGGAACCGATGAGCTTGGAAACCGTGTGTTTTTCCATGTACTCGGACATATCCAGCCGGATCAGGCTGTCCACGGTGTTAAACAGGTCGTCAGCCAGCCGCTTGACCAGCTCCGTCTTGCCCACACCGGTGGGACCCACGAAGATGAAGGACACAGGCCGCTTCTTGGGGCTGATGCCCACCCGGTTCCTGCGAATGGCCCGGGCCACGGCATCCACAGCCTCATCCTGGCCCACGATGTGCATTTTCAGCCGGTCCGCCAGGCCCTTAATCTGCTGGTACTCCTGGGCCTTGATCTTGGAGGCCGGGATCTTGGTCCACAGCTCGATGATCCGGGCCAGGTTTTCCATGGTCACCGTGGGAGCGGGGATCTTTTCCAGTTCCTCAATTTTCGCCGCGATCTGCAGCAGCTTACTGCGGATATGGGCCAGGCGCTCATAATTGGGGTTCTCCTGGTCATCGTTGAGGAGGCGCAGTTCCAGCTCGTAATCGTCACGCTCTTTCTTCAGTTCCGCAAGCTGGGAAATCTCCTTACACCGCAGATTCACATCGGAACAAGCCTCGTCCAGCAGGTCAATGGCTTTGTCCGGAAGGAAGCGGTCGGTGATATAGCGTTCGGAAAGGATCACGCACTGCCGGGCGATTTCCGTGGGGATAACCACTCCATGATACTCGGCATAGGCCTTCGCAACGCCCTGCATGATCTGGCAGGCCTCCTCAATGGTAGGCTCCGCTACATTGACAGGCTGAAACCGGCGCTCCAGGGCCGCGTCCTTTTCGATGTATTTGCGGTATTCATTAAAGGTGGTAGCACCGATAACCTGGATCTCGCCCCGACTAAGGGCAGGCTTCAGGATATTGGCGGCATTCATAGAGCCCTCCGCGTCGCCGGCACCCACCAGATTGTGGACCTCATCGATGACAAGGATGATATTGCCGCACTCTTTGATCTCTCCGATCAGGCTCTTCATGCGGCTTTCAAACTGGCCCCGGAACTGGGTACCAGCCACCAAAGCCGTCAGGTCCAGCAGAAACACTTCCTTGTCCCGGAGCTTATAGGGCACATCTCCGGCCACGATCCGCTGGGCCAGGCCCTCGGCAATGGCGGTCTTGCCCACACCGGGTTCACCGATGAGACAGGGATTGTTCTTCTGCCGCCGGTTCAGGATCTGAATGACGCGCTCGGTCTCCACATCCCGGCCAATTACCTTGTCCAGCTTTCCCTGCCGGGCACGGCCTGTCAGGTCCATGCAGTAACTGTCCAGGAATTTGTGCTTAGCGGCCTTCTTCTTGGGGTGCTCCCCCTCCTTTTTGGGCGGTTCCTTCTTGGGAGCCGGATGCTCCGGCTGCTGAGGGGCGGGCATATTCATGTTGCCGCCGAACAACTGGTTCAGCATGGGGAAGGTTGCGGTCTGGCTGTCCATTTCGTCATCGTCGCCGCCGGAATTTTCATCCAACTGACCAAAGATGTTGCTCATTTCATCACTGAGGGTATCCAGATCCTCGTCGGAGAAGCCCATCTGCTTCACTGCCTGGTCGATCTGGGGAATTCCCAGACCCCGGGCGCATTTGATGCAGTAGCCCTCATTCATAGTCACGCCGTTCTCGATTTTTGTAATAAAGAGTACGGCTATATTTTTCTTGCATTTGGTACACATTTTCGGTTGCATGGGTAATCACTCCTTTCCGTGCAGTATAGCACAGAAATCTTGGAAAAGGGAAAACAAAATATGAACGATGTAATATACACGTCATTCCGAGCCAGTTCGCAAACTGGCGTGGGAATCCCGTGGTTAACTGACATTTCTTCTCTATTTATGGGATCGCCACACCAGTGTGAGCACTGGTTCACGATGACGTGGTATAGATTTTAGAAGGGATTGGCGATTTCAAAATTCTCCACGCCGTCGTCATACCACAGGTGGGTCATATAAAGACCGCCCGGAGGCACCGTGGGACCTGCCGCGGTACGGTTTCCGGAATCCAGAATGGCTCCGATTTCCTCAGGCTTGATCTTGCCCTCGGCCGCGTAAACCACGGTGCCGGCCATAGCACGGGCCATATTATACAGGAAGCCGTTGGCACAGACCCGCAGGTAAATCAGATCTCCCCTGCGCTCCACATTGTAATAGTATACGGTACGGACCGTGGATTTTACATCAGTGCCCACACTGCGGACCGCGGCGAAATCATGGGTTCCCACAAATTGGTCCGCCGCCGCCTGCATGACCTTCTCGTCCAGGTGCCGGGGATAGAACCAGGCCCGGTTCACATGGAAGGGATCCTTCAGCCGGGAATTGTAGATCACATAAGTGTACTCTTTCCGGGCACAGGAGCCGATGGCATTGAAATTCTCATGGACCTCCATGGCCTTCGACACCATGATGTCCACGGGCAGATGGGTATTCAGCGCGTAAGGAAGCCGGTCCACGGGAATGGTGGAGGTGGTGCGGAAATTGGCTACGTAGCACTTGGCGTGGACTCCCGCGTCGGTCCGGCCACAGCCGGTGACGTGGACGTTGTGGCCCACCACCATGGACACGGCCTTTTCCACAGTCTCCTGAATGGTGGGCAGATTTTTCTGCATCTGCCAGCCGTGGTAAGCGGTGCCTTCATAGGTCAGAAAAATAACGATATTCCGCATATTACCTCACAGTCCGAGGACGGACAAGCAAATCACGGCGATCAAAAGCAAAGCTCCCACGCCAAAGGCCTGATAGTCCCCACGCTTGTATCGCAGAAGCTTCATCTTGGTCCGGCCATCGCCGCCCTGGTAGCAGCGACACTCCATGGCCGTCGCCAGCTCGTCAGCCCGGCGGAAGGCGCTGATGAACAAAGGCACCAGAATGGGCACCAGAGCCTGAACCCGTTCCAGCAGGTTTCCGGATTCAAAATCCGCACCCCTGGCCTTCTGAGCAGACATGATCTTGTCCGTCTCCTCAATCAGGGTAGGAATGAACCGGAGGGCGATGCACATCATCATGCTCAACTCATGGACGGGCACATGGATCACCTTCAGCGGATTCATCAGGGATTCCAGTCCATCGGTCAGGGAGATGGGAGAAGTGGTATAGGTCAGCAGGAAGGTGCTGGTAACCAGCATCAGGATCCGCACCATCATAAAGAAGGCACGGCTCAGGCCCTCCACCGTCACGGACAGCCCCAGGAACGAAAACAGCTCTGTCTCGCCGGGGGTGAAGAAGACATTGAGCACACCGGTAAACACCAAAATGAACACCAGGGGTTTCATGCCGTTGAGGATGGATTTGACCGGAATTGTGGAAATGGCGATCACCGCCACCAGGAAGCCCAGGCACAGGCCATAGGACAGCCAGCTTGCGGCAGTAAACAGGGCCACAATATATACGATCAGCATGATCAGCTTAGTCCGGGGATCCAGGCGGTGAACAAAGGAATTTCCCGGGAAATACTGGCCCAGGGTAATGTCTTTAAGCATGGTGGGCCTCCTTCCAACGACGCAGGACTTCCACAGCCTGATCCTGGGTGTAGACCTGGTCAACATCCAGGCCCAGCCGCCGCAGTTCCAGGAACACCCGGCTCAGCACGGGAATATCCAGGCCCATGTCCAGCAGCTCCTGGGCACGGCGGAACACATCAACGGGAGTACCGTCCATGGCAAGCCGGGACCCGTTCATAACCAGCAGCCGGTCTGTCAGCCGGGCCACATCATTCATGGAGTGGCTGACCATCATGATTGTGGCGTTTTTTGCCTTCCGGTAGGCCTGGATGTTTTCCAGGATATCCTCCCTGCCCACAGGGTCCAGTCCCGCAGTGG
Organism: Oscillospiraceae bacterium; assembly: GCA_017501695.1. Taxonomy (GTDB): domain Bacteria; phylum Bacillota; class Clostridia; order Oscillospirales; family Oscillospiraceae; genus Faecousia. Next base: position 31,483 of record JAFVWL010000089.1, on the reverse strand, counting down.
GCTCATCGAGGATCAGGACCTCCGGCTCCATGGCGATAACGCCGGCAATTGCCACCCGGCGCTTTTGTCCTCCGGACAGATCAAAGGGAGAAACTTGAAGCTGCTGCTCAGTAAGGCCCACAAAACCAGCGGCTTCCCGGACCCGGCGGTCGATTTCTTCCGGTTTCAGGCCCATATTCTTGGGACCGAAGGCAATATCCTTATAGACGGTTTCTTCAAAAAGCTGATACTCCGGATACTGGAACACCAGACCAACTCGGAACCGGGCCTGACGGGTAGCCGCCTTATCGGACCAAATGTCTTTGCCATCGAGAATTATCTGACCGGAGGTAGGCTTCAACAGACCGTTCAGATGCTGGATCAGCGTGGATTTTCCGGAGCCGGTATGCCCGATGACACCGATGAACTCGCCACGCTCCACGGAAAAGGACACATCCGTCAGAGCCTGATGCTCAAAGGGTGTTCCGGCAGAATAGATATGATTCAGATTTTTTATCTCTAAAACAGGTGCCAATGTGATCTCCTCCCGGATTACTTCAGCTTCTCATACAGGAGCCGGGCGCATTCCTCGGGCTCCAGAGCCGTCAAGGGCAAGTCAAAGCCCAGCTTGTTAAGCTCATAACACAGCTCCACGGTTTCCGGTGCCGCCAGGCCAATGCGGTGCAGCAGCTCCACCTGGGAGAAGACCTCCCCGGGTGCACCGTCAGCAGCAATTTTCCCCTTGTGGAGTACAACCACCCGGCCGCACTGGGCAGCTTCGTCCATGTGATGGGTAATAAGCACCACGGTAATGCCCTTTTCCCGATTCAGGCGGCTGACGGTATCCATGACCTCCCGGCGGCCCCGGGGGTCCAACATGGCGGTAGGCTCGTCCAGAATGATAAATTTGGGCTCCATGGCGATAATGCCCGCAATGGCGATGCGCTGCTTCTGACCGCCGGAAAGCAGATGGGGAGCGTGTTCCCGGTACTCGTACATGCCCACCTGCTTCAGCGCCTTATCCACCCGCTGACGGATGGCGGGGCTGGCCACGCCGAGATTTTCCGGGCCAAAGGCCACATCCTCCTCCACCACATTGGCAACGATCTGGTTGTCCGGGTTCTGGAAAACCATGCCCACGTTCCGGCGGATGGGGATCAGCTTGTCCTCGTCGGCTGTGTCCATGCCGCAGACCCAGACCATACCGCCGCAGGGCAGCAGGATGGCGTTGAAATGCTTGGCCAGGGTGGACTTGCCGCAGCCGTTGCCGCCCAAAATAGCCACAAAAGAGCCCTCCTCCACAGTCAGGCTCAGATCCTCAAATACGGCAACGCCGGGCGTGTCGTCCACGCCCGGATAAGTATAAGCCAGATGATCTACTTTGATCATAACTACATCTCCTTCGGAGAATAAATACTAGCGCGTGAAGATCCTATAATCTTCACTCTGAAATCTTCACGCTTCAATTTCAAATATCAGGGTGTCCAGCGGCCCGTGCTGCCGCAGGGCAGCATCCGCCCCGTAGACTTCACCGGCAGTCCCAGTTCTCCCACGGCAGTGCTGCCGCCATGGGTCTTGCCAAAGACGGAGTCGGCGGCATAGCCAACAGCGGAGGGTGCCAGTCCCGTAGTATAGGAATTGATGATCACAAACAAAGGATCGTCCGTGAGCAGCTTGGCAGTCTCCTGGAGGAAGGGATAGAAGCTGGTTTCCATCTTCCAGATCTCGCCGCTGGGTCCCCGGCCATAGCTGGGGGGATCCATGATGATGCCGTCGTACCGCCGACCCCGGCGGATCTCCCGCTGGATGAATTTGCCGCAGTCATCCACGATCCAATGGATGGGCTTGTCCGCCAGGCCGGAGGACTGGGCATTCTCCTTGGCCCAGGCCACCATGCCCTTGGAGGCGTCCACATGGTACACCTCTGCACCGCCCGCGGCGGCTGCCAGAGTGGCGCCGCCGGAATAGGCAAAGAGATTCAGCACCCGGATGGGACGCTTGGCAGATGCGGCAGCACATTTCTCCCGGATAAAGTCCCAGTTGGCAGCTTGCTCAGGGAACACACCGGTGTGCTTAAAATTCATGGGCTTGACATTAAAGGTCAGATAGTCCTTGTAGCGGATCTGCCAGCGCTCAGGCAGATCATGGTCCGTCCACCTGCCGCCGCCGGTGTTGGACCGGACATAACGGGCATCGTAGTTCTTCCACTCCCGGGCGGACTTGGGGGTGTTCCAGATAACCTGGGGATCGGGACGGACCAGAATATAGTCACCCCAACGCTCCAGACGCTCGCCGTCGGATGCGTCCAGGACCTCGTAGTCCTGCCATTCATCAGAAATCCAAATCATAAATCCTCCTGGTCAGGGGAACAAATTGCCCCACCAATCTTCAAAGGGATTGCCGCCCTCTTCACCTTCACCGGGCTCAGTGGGCTCCGGTTCCGTGGGCTCGGGCACCTGGCTGGCAAGATATGCCTCCCAGGCTTCTTGGGTGTGCAGGGAACAGACCTTGTAGGGGGAATCGATGTCCTTGTTGACCTCGCTTCCGGGCTCCAGACCCTTGTAGGAATTGTCATCCCGGCCACGCTCGTCCACCAGGTAGACCCAGTTTTCAAGCAGGAATTCCTCCCAAAGGCGATATTCCTTAGCCTTCAGCATTTCATCCAGCTCTTCCCGGGTGGTCCGGCACAGGCCCCGCTTTTCCACTTTGATGCGGTCCGCTTCCTCCGCGTCATTGGCGAAATGCAGGCACCATTCATTGGCCACACCGTCACCTTCCAGGCAGAAGTCCATCATCACGTGCTTGTCGCAGGTTTCCGTAGGACGGTCCTCCCAGTAGACAGGAACATTGTCGATGCGGTCAAAATCATCATCGTTACGGGCATCCGCACGGCAGGCATCGGTAGCCAGCAGGCCGGAATCCAAGCAAATATCCACCCAGTAGAAATTGCTGGAATCATAGGTGCGGATCTTCTCCAGACCGGAGTGCAGAGGCCGCATGACCTGACGGAACAGATAAGCCGCAGGATTGTTAATGCTGCCATACACATAGATCGTCTCAGGAATCTCATAGCCCGTCCAGACCGCTGCGGTGTAGTAATTGGTATAGCCGCAGAACCAGCGGTCCTTGGAATCGGCGGAGGTGCCGGTCTTACCGGAGACATAGCCGTAATAGCCGTCCCACTTGGCCTCGTAGCCGGTGCCCTGATTGACCGCGTTAGTCAGGCACAGATTCATATATTGGGTGGTCTTCTCACTGAAGACATCCCGCTTTTCCTGCTCATTTTCCAGCACCACATTACCATCGGAGTCAAACACCTTGGTGAAGGTGATGCCGCTGCGCCACTGGCCGTCGTTGGGGAACGTAGCAAAGGCCGTGGCCATTTCCCGGACCGTCAAGCCGTGGGTCAAAGCGCCCAGGCCCAGGGATGCCAGGTTCCGGTCGCTCATTTCCTTTTCGGTAACCGGATTATAGTAGTAATCCACCAGATTCAGGCCCAGTTCATACTTGCCGAACTCAAAGGAATAGCCGATACCGGCCAGGTCCACCAGGTTGGCAGCCACGGCGTTGACCGAATCCTCCAGGGCGGAATAAATGCTTCGGGTGTAAGAATATCTGCGGTTATCATTCTGGGGATAAGGACTACCATCATCATAGTTGTTTGGCAGATCCTTGATGACCGTAGCCGGGGTAATCAGGCCGGCCTCAAAGGCGGGGCCGTAGGCCGTCAGAGGCTTAATGGAGGAGCCGGTCTGCTGGCCGCCGTCGGTTGCGATGTTCCAGGCGTCATGGACTTCCTTCTTGCCAACATCGCCCGCCATACCCACAATATAACCTGTCTTATTATCAATGATCACAATGGCAGACTTAAGCTGCTGACCGCTGCGGGTGTCGGGGATTTCATCCAGATCCTGATAGATCCGGTCGATCTCGTTCTGCACATCCATATCCAGCGTCGTATAAATGTGGAAGCCGCCCTTGGCGATCAGATCCATATAGACCCGCCGTGTACCGCTTTCTCCGGTAGTCCATTCCAGACCGTCCCGGGCACACAGCATCTTGGCCACATCCTCCAGCACCGTATCCACGAACCAGGAGTAGACATCCTGAGAGGCGTCCTCCTTCACCGTAACCGCGCTGCCGCATTCCGGGCAGTAGTACTGGTCGCCGTCCTTTACAAAGGTACCGGCAATATTCTCATAACCGCAGTCCGGATTGGTACAGGTCGTCAGGCGGTTTTCCTCAGAGACACCCTTCTGAAAAACGATCTCCTGGGCCATGGCTTCTTCATATTCCTCCCAGGTGATCATGCCGCGGAATACCATTTCACCTAAAGTGGTTTCCTTTCGGGTGTTGTTCCGGCTGACACCGGTGGTGGTAACAAGCTCGCCGGTCTCCTCATCCACATAGGTATAGTCTGAACCGTAGGGACTGAATACAGAAGGATTGTTGGTAATGGAGATCAGGCTGGCGCACTCGGCAGTGGTCAGCATCTCCAGCTCCTTGCCGAAGTAATACTCCGCGGCAGAGCGGACGCCATAACAGCCGTGGCCCAGGTAGATATAGTTCAGATACCACTCCATAATGGTATCCTTTTCATACCGGCGCTCCATATCCGTGGCGCGAAAAATCTCCAGCAACTTTCGCTGAACCGTTACACTGTTATCCTGGGTCAGGTTCTTCACCAGCTGCTGGGTGATGGTAGAGCCACCCTTGGAGTCATCGCCCATGAACATACTGGCAAAGGCCTTGATGGTGGTAAACCAGTCCACACCCTGGTGCTCGTAGAAACGCTTGTCCTCCACGGCAATGGTGGCGTTGATCAGATCCTGGGGTATATCCTCATAGTCCGCCCACTGGCGGTCCGTATCCGTGTGGATCTGCTGCAGCAGCTTAATTTCCCCGTTGGAATCATAATAGTAAACAAAGGAAGTCTGATCCAGGGTAAAGTCATCCAGGTTCATTCCTGCCTGGGGCAGGATCTCATCGGTCAGATAATTACCCAGCGCCGTAGCAAAGGCCAGCATACAGATAGCCACAATGATCACGACCGTAGCCACCGCGCCCAGGGCGATCTTGGCCACGCCGAAGATCACCATCCAGACCCGGTACAGAAGCTGCAGCAAAATGTTGGGATGCCACTCCTGCCGGGGCTTTTTCACTTTCTTGTTTTCTTCACTCATTATAAAATACCTCCATTACCGCAGCCAAAGCCTGGCATGGTCATTGATTTTCTCACCCGACGCGCATATGACGCAGCATCGTTCATATGATTATAGCATACCCAATCAAAAAACGAAAGCCCCAAATTATAAATAATCCATTAACCTTCTGTCCATACTATGCCCACAGGGGTACAATCTTCTACCCAGGAAAAACATTCCAAACCTTTCCGGGGAGCTTCCCTGTCGAAGCCTGAAAATTTGTCGGAAATGCCGAATTACAGATTCCCCCTTGATTTTATCCGTGAAAGGCTGTATGATAATGCCATCAGGAACCCATAGAACAGGAGCGTGAAGCATATGGCCGATGAATACGGTTCTGATTTCATCACCATCGTGGACGAGGATGGCACCGAATACGAACTGGAGGTCCTTTCCACCCTGGAATACAACGGCTGCACCTATCTGGCCGTGACCCCTGCCAACCTGGAAGAGACCGAGGAAGTGGAAGTCAGTGTCCTGAAGTCCGTGGACGAGGACGGCGAAAGCATCCTGTGCGCCATTGAGGACGAAGCGGAGCTGGAAGCTGTGTACAGCCTGATTATGGACAGTCTTTACGAGGAAGACGAAGAGGACGAGTAATTATTTTCCTGCTTGGTGCGTAGGTGTCCTTTTGGACCCACATCTTATAATTGGGACGTTAGTTTCCCCTGCCGATTGCAGACCTCCCGCCCACGCTTTGACGATGGGTGGACGTTGGGAGCAGCGAAGCTTGGGAACGGCAACCCACCTGCCATTACGTGCAGGTCATAATCGGATGCTTACGGCTGAAGCGGGAGGCATGGGGAGCGAAAGCTCCCCATGTTTTTTGCTTTCGGGAGAAACTAAATATAAATTTTTTGTTTTTTATAGCATTTCCGTCGGATTGACACTTGAAACTGGAAAACGAATCGGTTATAATAGCGGGGTCTATGCTTTGGGCAAGCCCAAACATCACTTTACCATCCGGACAATGAGAGGAAATGATTACATGAGCGCATCCGACAAGAAGAAGTTCCGCAAGGAACAGGAGTCCGCTGCCCTGACCGAAAAGCAGCAGGCTCAGCAGAAAGAAGACAAGCAGCTCAAGCGCCAGACCCTGACCTTCGTGGTCATCATGGTCCTGATCGCCGCCATTGCTGTGACTTCTCTCGGCTTTAACTGGTTCAACAACTCCGGCATCCCTGCCCGCTCCACCGTAGCCGTCACCATCGGCGGCACCGAGCTGAGCAACGCCGACCTGAACTACTACTACATCGACACCGTCAACAACTTCTACTCCGAAATGTACAGCCAGTACAGCACCTACACCTCCCTGTATGTGCAGATGTACTACGGCCTGGATATGACCAAGCCCCTGGACGCGCAGGTGTACGACGAGGAGACCGGCGACACTTGGGCTGACTACTTCCTGGACAGCGCCATTGAGTACGCCAAGGCTACCTATGCCCTGTACAATGCCGCCAAGGCCGACACCAGCTTCGAGCTGCCCGCCGAATACCAGACTGAAATCAACAACGCCCTGGTCTATACCGAGGCTCAGGCCGGTTATTACGGCTTCGACAGCACCGAATCCTATCTGAAGTCCCTGTACGGCAACGGCGCCGACAACGAGAGCTATGTTGAGTACTACACCATCAACGCCACTGCCGATGCCTACTACGAGGCTCACCACGATTCCCTGACCTACACCGCTGACCAGATTGCTGCCTATGACGCGGAGCACTTCAACGACTTCTCCGCCTTCACCTACAGCTACTTCTACGTCAATGCCAGCAAGTATCTGCCCGAAAAGAAGGCCGAGTCCGCTGAGGGCTCCACCGAGCCCACCACCGCCGTGGAGTACACTGACGAAGAGCGGAAGGCCGCTGCTGAAGCCGCCAAGGCCGATGCCGACAAGCTGGGCGCCGTGAAGACCCTGGACGAGCTGAACGCTCTGATTACCGAGCTGACCTGGACTGCCGAGGGCGCTGACGCCGAAGAGGCCAAGAACTACCCCTACAGCAGCGTTGCTTCCCTGTACAATGAGTGGATCGCGGACGCTGCCCGTGTGGAAGGCGACACCACCGTTGTGGAGTATGAGAGCACCAGCGACAAGGATGAGATCGTCGACGGATACTATGTGGTCCTGTTCCACAGCCGCAACGATTTCAACACCGAGAACATGCGTTCTGTCCGTCACATTCTGAGCAAGTTTGAGGGCGGCACTACCAAGGACGGCGTTACCACCTACTCCGACGAGGAGAAGGTCGCCGCCTACGAGGCTGCCAAGGCTACCTATGACGCATTCCTGGCCGGCGAGAAGCAGGACGAGGAAAGCTTTGCCAAGCTGGTCACCACCAAGACCTCCGATGACGGCGGTTCCAATACCAACGGCGGCCTGTATGAGAATATCTACCGCGGCCAGATGGTGGAAGCCTTTGACGAGTGGGTCTTCGACGCAAAGCGTATGCCCGGCCAGCATGAGATCATCGAAACCGAGATCGGCTACCACATTATGTTCTACGTCGGCGAGCAGGACCAGACCTACCGGGAGTTCCTGGTGGAGGCTACCCTGCGCAACAAGGACGTGGGCGAGTGGTACGAGAAGCTGCTGGAGACTGTGACCGTGGTCGAGGGCAACACCTCCCACATCAACAGAAACCTGGTTATCGCTTCTTCCAGCTACTAATCACGCATAAAACCGCCTCCTGTGGAGAAAACTTCCACAGGAGGCGAATTCTTTTGACGAAACGACCGTGGGGGTATCTGATCGCCGGCGGATGCGCCGGTTTGGTCAACGGATTATTCGGTGCCGGCGGAGGGATGATCCTGATTCCTTTGCTGACCAGGCTGACAGATCTGGAGGAAAGCAAACTGTTTTCTTCCTCCATCGCCATTATCGCGCCGATCTGCATCGTATCCTTGGCGATTCTCTCCCGGACCGCGCCCCTGCCCTGGGCTGAGGCCATGCCATATTTGGCAGGCAGCGTGGCAGGTGGCTTTTTGGCAGCAAAGCTGGGGCGAAGGATTCCCGTGAAGTGGCTCCACCGGGTCCTGGGGGTACTGATCTTATGGGGAGGGATCCGGTATTTATGTTAGATTCCGTCTGGATCGCCCTGCCGGTTTCTACCCTTCTGGGCCTGCTGTCCGGATTGGGCACCGGCGGAGGCAGTATGCTGATCCTTTGGCTGACCGCGGTCCTGGGCATGAACCCACGGACTGCCCGGGCCATCAATCTGATGTTCTTCCTGCCCTCCGCGCTGGTAGCCACCGCCCTGCGGTGGAAGAAGAACGCACTGGACCTGAAGACTATTCTTCCGGCTGTTCTTGCCGGCTGCGCGGCGGCGGCAGCCGGAGCCTGGCTGGGCACCGTTCTCGACCTGGACCTGCTGAAAAAGCTCTTCGGCGGTCTGCTGATCTTCACCGGAATCCGGGAGCTTCTCTACAAACCAAAAGAAACGCTGTAGGGGCGACAGCAAAAGTCGCCCCTACAGGATTTTAATAATTATTCAAATACTGCCCCCGGCAATGCCACAATTATCTATCCACTTACTTACGGGAATTCAGATATCCCTCCAGGATCAGGGACGCGGCCACGGCGTCCACCGTATCCTTCCGCTTTTTGCCATGATAATTGTGCTGGGACAGGATATTGTGAGCCTCCACCGTGGTGCGACGCTCATCCCACAGCACCACATCCAGGCCCGTTTCCTCCTGCAGCCGCTGGGCAAAAGCCCGGCACAGCTCCGCCCGGGGCCCTTCGGTGCCGTTCATATTCCTGGGCAGGCCCACCACGATGGTCCCCACCTGGTTATCCTTCACCAAACGCAGAATATCCGCCACCGCCTTGTCCGTATTGCGGCTGGGCACCACACAGGTGGAGCCCACGATGGAGCAAAGCAGGTCAGAAATAGCAATGCCTGTCCGGGCATCGCCGTAGTCAATTCCCATGATCCGTTTCATACGCGATTCAATCCGCCTTCCTTTTGGTTTTGCCCCTATTGTACAACAAAAATCCCAAAAAATAAAGAAAAAAATGATTGACTTTGACACCCCCCTGTGGTAGAATGAATCTACCTGTGAAAAGGGTTCTTTTTTTGTGCCCATTTTCAGCCCCGGGCGGCGATTGTAGTTGGCCGCTTCCTAAATTTTTCTCTGGGCGGGGTGATACAGGGAGGCAATTTAAGGAGGTGCCGTTATGCGCGTGAAAGTCACTTTGAGATGCTCCGAGTGCAAGCAGAGAAACTACAACTCCATGAAGAACAAGAAGAACGACCCTGACCGTCTCGAAATGAAGAAGTACTGCAGATTCTGCAGAAAGCACACCACTCACAACGAGACCAAGTAAGGAGGCCCATCATGTCTGAAATCAAGAAGGAAAACTGGTTCGTCAGAACCTGGGCCGCCATTACCAAGTACTTCCGCGAGCTGATCAGCGAGCTGAAGAAGGTCGTTTGGCCCACTCCCCAGCAGGTTGGTAAGAACACCCTGATCGTCGGCGCTTGCTGCGGCATCGTCGGTGTGTGCATCTGGATGTTTGACCTGGTTGCAAACCTGGGTATTGATTTCATCATCAGTATCCCCAGCCTGTTTGGCTAAGGTAGATCATCATGGCAGAGACCGCAAAGTGGTATGTCGTCCACACGTACAGTGGATACGAGAACACTGTAAAGGCCACCATTGAAAAGACCGTGGAAAGCCGTCATCTTCAGGATCAGATCCTGGCCATCTCCATCCCCATGGAGACCGTGACGGAAATCACCGAGTCCGGCGTCAGCAAAACCTACGACCGCAAGGTCTATCCCGGTTATGTGCTGGTGAAGATGGTCTACAGCGATGACACCTGGCATGTGATCCGGAATGTCCGCGGAGTCACCGGCTTCGTCGGCACTTCCAGCAATGACCCCACTCCCCTGACCGAGGAAGAAGTTTACGCCATGGGCGTTGAGAAGAAGGAGATCGTCGTCAACTACTCCGTTGGCGATACTGTCCGGATCCTCGACGGTCCTCTGAACGGCTTCACCGGTACCGTGGAGAGCATTGAGGTCGAAAACAACGCGGTGAACGTGATCGTATCCATGTTCGGCCGTGAGACCTCCGTTGAGTTTGAGCTCGACATGATCGAGGTCGTTTCCCAGTAAACGCATCAGGCTGAAGTTTCAGCCGTTACGTGGGAGGGGCTGAAGGCCCCGAAAGAAATGCGCAGAGCGCATATTTACCACATTTTATTCAGGAGGTGCTTATCATGGCACAGAAAGTCACTGGTATTATCAAGCTTCAGATCAACGCCGCTAAGGCTACCGCTTCTCCCCCTGTCGGCCCCGCTCTGGGCCAGCACGGTGTTAACATCGCTGCTTTTATCAAGGAGTTCAACGCCCGTACCAAGGATATGGAGGGCTACAAGATCCCCGTCGTCATCACCGTTTACGCTGACCGCAGCTTCACCTTCATCACCAAGACTCCCCCTACCCCCCTGCTGGTTATGAAGGCCATCGGTCTGAACGGCGGTTCCGGCGTTCCCAACAAGACCAAGGTCGGTACCATCACCAAGGCTCAGGTCACCGAGATCGCCAAGACCAAGATGCCCGATCTGAACTGCCACACCCTGGAGGCCGCTGAGTCCCAGGTTGCCGGTACCTGCCGCTCCATGGGCGTTACCGTCGTCGACTAATTGATAATTGCTGTCCGGGCAGATTTGGACCCGGAAATGTGGGAGGATTATTCCGCATCACCACTATATAGGAGGATAACAAAGTGTTTAGAGGCAAAAAGTATCAGCAGAGCGCTAAGCTGATTGACCGCTCTGTTCAGTATGATCCCAACGAGGCCCTGGATCTGGTTGTGAAGGGTGCTTCCGCTAAGTTCGACGAGACCGTCGAGCTGCATATCAAGCTGGGTGTCGACTCCCGTCACGCTGACCAGCAGGTCCGTGGCGCCGTCGTCCTGCCCAACGGCACCGGCAAGACCCGCCGTGTGCTGGTGTTCACCAAGGACGCCAAGGTCGAGGACGCCAAGGCTGCCGGCGCCGACTATGTCGGCGGTATGGAGCTGGTGGAGAAGATCACCAAGGAGAACTGGTTCGAGTTCGACGTGGTCGTCGCTTCCCCCGACATGATGGGTATCGTTGGCCGTCTGGGTAAGGTTCTGGGCCCCAAGGGTCTGATGCCCTCCCCCAAGGCCGGCACCGTGACTCCCAACGTCGGCGCTGCCGTCAAGGAGATCAAGGCCGGTAAGGTCGAGTACCGTCTGGACAAGACCAACATCATCCACTGCCCCATCGGCAAGGTTTCCTTCGGCACCGAGAAGCTGCAGGAGAACATGGACACCCTGGTCAAGGCTGTTGTGAAGGCTAAGCCCGCCGCTGCCAAGGGCCAGTATATCCGTTCCTGCACCGTGGCCTCCACCATGGGCCCCGGCGTCAAGGTCAACACCACCAAGTACGTGTAATCTACGGTACTGAAAAGAACATTCTCCCGCGGAAGCAATTCCGCGGGAGTTTTTTGATTTGCTATATTATACCAAGACGAAATTTCAAAATTCTTATTTTTCTTTGTAACATTTCCCGTTAAATTTCGTCCAACTATATGAAAGAGAAAAAAACACCTGTCCAATTTCAAGAAAGGGGTGCGTTGTTCATGAAATTTCTGAAAAACTGGCCCACCATTGTTAGCGTCATTGCCATTGTATTGGTACTTCACATCGTTCTTCTGCCGGCCTTTCTGTTCTTCGGCTATCCCCTGTCCTATGCCCTGGTTGCCATCAGCACCACCAGCCATGTGGCCATAACCCAGCCGGAGCTGGATGTACAAATTGACCGCATCGTCTACGATTTCAAACACGGCGGTTACAGTGTCTACTTTGTCTCCCCTACCAGTCAGGATACCTATTTCCGCATGGTCTGCGACGGATTTGGTCTGATTCATCTGGATTATTCCGACTCGGCCCAGAGCAAAGGCCACACCGTTGCCCGTGTTGAACAGGATTACCGAAACCGGTTGGATGAAGCCCTGGCTGAAGCGGAATTTGATTTCGAAGTACGGCAGTGCTTTGCCGAAATCACCCATCAATACGGCAACGAGTGGGGTTCCATCAACAAGGATTTCGGCATCACCGATGCGGAGGTCCAGGCTCTGGAGCTGGATAGGGAATATGATTTCCGGGAATTTGCAGCCAAATATGGCCGGATCAACATCCAGATTCGGGATGAACAGGTCACCGTGGAACGGGCGGCAGAGATTCTTCTGGAGCTTAAGGCTTACCTGGAGAAGCAGAATATCCCCTGGTACGGCATGGATTTCAGCCTGACCTACGATCATTCGGAATATGTGATACTCTACGATTTCCTCTACGAAGATGTTTACGAAGAAGGTCTTGTGGACCGGGTACAGGAATCCTACGATGCCACGCAAAAGCATTTCGGTGAGTGAACTGCCTAATAGGAGGTATCTCCATGAAAAAGCTGATTCTGATCGTTAGTATCATTATCATCATCGCCCTGATTGCCGGCGGATTTTGGTGGTTCCAGGGACGAAGCAATGATCTTGTTCCCGCAGACCAAATTGCCACCCTGGAGATTACCCATCACAACACCCCCACAATCACCACAACCTGCGACAAGGTGGAGCAGCTTCGATACCTGGCAGGCTTGATGAACAAACTGGAGCTGAAGAGCGTGGATATGCCGGGGATCCGGCCGGAATTCGAGCTGACTTTCCGGGATTCTCAGGGACAGATTATCACACAAATCTCCGTGTTCAACCGGTACTATCTGGCCAACGAATCCGGTGCCTACACCACGGACCTGCGTCCCGACCGCGACTCTGTGTACTTCTATCTTGCCGATTTAGCCAAAGGAAAAGACATTCCGGTTCAGAATCCAGACTTGCCGGGTATTTTTCTTGGCAGTCTGTGCATTCTGATATTTGTGTTTTTCTTCGGTGCAATCTGCTTTATCGTCCAGTTTCTATTCTGCAAATATACCGGTTCTGTTCTGCTTCGGTGGATCCCCATTCTGGCGAGCATCGGATTTTGTCTGTATTGTTTTTCTGACTACAACGTGTTTTCTGTCATATTTGCAATCATTTCTATCGGGATGCAGTGGGACTCTGCCTTTCCTTTCTATAGCATTTTGCTGACAGCCTGTCTGCTTTGCCACATTCTCGGCTGGCGGACCGGTGATGCAGCACGGGCAGCTTCGTAAACTTTCCGCAAACAAACGCATACTTTCATTGACAATTCTGGCAGCATTGGGTATAATGGCCCAAATTGATTGCAAGGAGTGAGTCTATGAAGCGTGTATTTGCAGCCATGCTGGCTGTGCTGGTGCTGTGCCTTTGGGGCTGCGGTCCGGCCATTCCCACCGGGGGAACCCTGGAGCTGAACGCCGATGATTTTGACCATATTGAGGTAGTCAACGGCCTGACCGGAAAAACCTTATCCATTACAAACCGGACCGACATTTCCACAATTATCAAGCATCTGAACGGCTACACCCTGGAAGATCCCCAGGAGCCTGCCAACGGCAACCGTTATAATCTGAACCTGGTCTACCACCTCCAGGGCGGTGCCAAGCTGCACATTGGCATTACGGACACCACCCTGACTCATGACGGCGGAATGTATCAGGTGAACGGACTGGCCCTGGGCCAGTTCCTGGAGGGGCTGGAATGCGCCACCATGACGGACCAGGAGCTGATCCGCTATCTTTTTGAGAACAACACCATGGAGGAGCTGGGCATCACCGACGAAAACGGAAGCATTTCTCTGGACAAGATCACCAACCTGAAGAACGCCTGCCCTGCCCTCTTTGAGCTGCTGGGACGGCCCACCATGATCGAGAGCGTGGCACAGTACGGCACCGCCATTATGAAGGACTATGTGGACAGCTCCAACGTGGTCCTCCTGGAACAGGCGGAGGCCATCGCCAACTTCCTGAAGGAGACTTTTCCCCAATTGGCGGACCAGATCGATAAGATTCTCAACGCGGAATAAAATAACTGCCCGGCAACTCAGAGTCTGTATTTTTCCGAAATATGGTTTGACATCCCATAGCAAAATTTGATATGATAGTTATACCACATTCAGGAGGTAATACCATGGCAAAGTACAGCAGCGGGCTTCAACCAATCATTGATGATTTATCCGCCAAATGCACCAGTTGGATGAACAACGGCGGTAAAGATACGGGGGCAAACGGAAAATCCAAGATGGAAGTATCGGATTACAGCGTCAAGATTCAATCCGAGAGTTACCCTTTTACAGAAAGAACCTTCTGGACCGGTGCCGGTGTATACCCCTTTGAGGAAGAGGAACTGGCCGCGTTCTGTCAGCGCAACAATTTTACCTACTATCTCTCCTATCGCGGAACTAAAGATTTTTATGTTGTGATCTACTGCAATGGCCGTGCGATTCTGCTGGAATCCGAACTGCTGGATCAATGGCGTGCGCAGAAGCAGGCTGACCGAGATGCTGTACTCCGGTTAACCAGACTCATTCCTCTGGCGGAAAAGTTCTATCACACCGAAGTATTCCAGGAAATGGCGGCCGTTCTGGGAAATGTGTCGGATTATTATAGTCTGCACAGAGAGCTGAACTTCACTTATGAAGGATTTCACTATAAAGGATCCAGAAATCGCTGGAAATACGGAGGCAGCTTAATACATTTCTCACGCGCGGGCTATCGGGACCTGGCCAACGATGACGAATTGATTGCGTTTGTCTTCGCCTGCACCGCAAAATACTACGGTAAAACTCCAAAAACCTTAGATCCAGCTATAGTAGAACCCATCAAGATCGAAATGTGGAACGGAAAGCGCACCATCCGGTTTCTTCCGAAACTCCTGCAGGCTATGCCCGATATCAAGCCCAACCCAATTCCCAAAAAAGACTTTTTCTGATTCCCTCCCTGTGTGCGACAAAGAAATCTCCTTCCTGACATCGTATCCCTATGCCCTCCGAAATATCGGAAACCGCCTAAAAAACATTAAAAAATCACAAAAAAGTTCTTGACATTTGGCAATCTTCGATGTATTATATTGGAGTTGCCAAAGACAGCAGGTGGCCTCGGCCGTAAGTCCTGCCGAGGTGCGCTGAATGTGATGTTTTTGCGTGTCTTTCTGTCTTTGCGACAGAAAGACACTTTTTATTTTTCGGAGGTGAAAAAATATGCCCAACGCAAAGGTTCTTGAGAGCAAGAAGGCTGTTGTCGAAGCCCTGACCGGCAAGATCCAGGAAGCTACTTCCGTGGTTTTCGTCGATTACAAGGGTATCAATGTTGCTCAGGACACCGAGCTGCGTAAGCAGTTCCGCGAAGCAGGCGTCGAGTACACCATCGTTAAGAACACCCTGACCAATTTCGCTGCCAAGAATGCCGGCTACGATTTCTCCAAGGTTCTGAACGGTACCACCGCTATGGCTTCCACCACCGGCGACCCCATCGCCCCTGCCCGTATCGTTGTCGAGTTCGCCAAGAAGAACAAGCTGAAGACCCTGAACATCAAGGGTGGCGTCGTGGAAGGCTCCGTCCTGTCCGCCGACCAGCTCAACGGCTTCGGTGAACTGCCCAGCAAGAACGCCCTGGTCGCTTCCGTCCTGGGTACCTTCCTGGCTCCTATCTCCAGCCTGGCTTTCGTGATCGATCAGATCCGCATCCAGAAGGAAGGCGGCGCTCCCGCTGCCGAGGCCGTCGAGGCCTAATCGCATTCCCTCACACAAACATCAAAAATTTTAACACTTACTATTTAGGAGGATTATTACCATGGCTAGTGAAAAGATCACTGCTCTCGTTGAAGAAGTTAAGGGCCTGACCGTTCTGGAGCTGTCCGAGCTGGTCCACGCTCTGGAGGAGACCTTCGGTGTCACCGCCGCTGCCGCTGCTGTTGCCGCTCCCGTGGCCGCCGCTGAGGAAGTCGAGGAGAAGACCGAGTTCGACGTCATCCTGAAGTCCGCTGGCGCTTCCAAGCTGGGCGTCATCAAGGTTGTCCGTGCCGCTACCGGCCTGGGCCTGAAGGACGCTAAGGACCTGGTCGACAACTGCCCCAAGACCCTGAAGGAAGCTATCTCCAAGGAAGATGCCGAGAAGCTGGTTGAGGAGCTGAAGGCCGCCGGCGCTGAGGCTGAGATTAAGTAATTTATCTCAACACCTTACACAAACATCAACAGCCGCCAGAAATGGCGGCTGTTTGACTACCCACCTATGGAGGTGCTCTATGGATAATTTTATTGACGAGCTGGTTGCCGCTGGCTTTGATCCCGGCACATTTTTGATCGCGGCGCTGCTCTTTGCCGTGGGCAGTCTGGCCCTGGGCTTTGTGGGCAAGCTTTTTTTGGGAGAAAACTCTGGTCTGAGCAACGCAGTGTCTTCCGCCATCGGCATTCTGTTCATTTATATGGCCACGGTTGCGGTAATGACCATCGGCGGTGAGCTGGAGCAGTTCCGTCCTTTCCTGTCTCCCCTTCCCTTTGTGAACATTGTAGGCGAGGAGCTTCGTATTTTTTCCATTCAGACCGCTGCGCATACGGAGATCTGTTCCCATATTTTGAGCATGGTGATCCTGGCCTTCCTGGTAAACCTGCTGGACACCTGGCTGCCCCGGGGCAAGCACATGGTCACCTGGTTTATCTGGCGCTGCGCTACGGTGGTGCTGGCCATTCTGGCCCACTGGGCTGTCACCGGCTTTATTAGCAGCTTCCTGCCCGATGTGATCGTAGAGTACGCCCCCACCGTTCTGCTGGGGCTTCTGGTGCTGATGCTGGCGGTCGGTGCCCTGAAATTTGTAGTTGGCGCTGCCATCGCCGTGGTCAATCCCATCATCGGCGCCCTGTACACCTTCTTCTTCGCCAACATCATCGGCAAAGAGGTAAGTAAAGCTGTGCTGAGCACTGCGCTGCTGACGGCCCTGGTCTGGGCACTGAACGAATTCGGCATCACAGTGTTCTCCATTTCCGCCGCTGCTCTTATGGCCTATGTGCCCTTCCTGGTGATTCTTGCCGTGGTTTGGTATATTGTCAATCGAATCCTGTAATCTCAAAGACCGTTCGCAAGGACGGTCTTTCTTTTTAAAACGGATTATGGTATAATGAACGCGAGGTGATTCCTTATGAAACATTCTGCCCGCCGGGGCTTACTGGCAGCCATCGGAATACTGGCTGTACTGCTTGCGGCATTGACTTGCTATGTGTTATACCTGGAAGCGGTTCATATTACTCCCAATCCACCGCCTTCCTATCCCCCAACGACGGTCCCTGTTACGGATCCCCCAACGGACCCGCCTACAGATCCCCCGACGGATCCTCCCACCGATCCGCCTACGGATCCACCTACAGATCCGCCCACAGAGCCCCCTACGGACCCACCCACGGCAGCGGAACTGCTGCTGGCAGGCATGACACTGGAAGAAAAGGTAGGTCAGCTTTTCCTGGCCCGTTGTCCGGATCGGAACGCTGTGGCCGATGTACAAAAATACCATCTGGGTGGCTACATTCTGTTCGGCAGGGATTTTGAGAACCGGAGTTTCGAAGCTGTGACCCGAAATATCGCCAATTATCAGAACGCCGCCAAAATCCCCCTGCTGATTGCGGTGGATGAGGAGGGCGGCATTGTCTGCCGGGTCAGCAGCCAGAGCCAATTCCGCAGTTCCCGGTTCAAGTCCCCCCGAAGCCTGTACAACGCGGGCGGGCTGGATCTGATCCTGTCTACGGAAGCGGAAAAGATTTCCTTGCTGCAATCCTTTGGCATCAACGTCAACATGGCACCGGTTTGTGATGTGACCACGGACCCGGATGCCTTCATGTACAGCCGATCCCTGGGCCAGAGTCCGGAGATCACCGGTCAGTTTATTGCCGGCGTGGTGGATCTGATGGGGCAAAGCCGTTTTGGCGGCGTTCTAAAGCACTTCCCCGGCTATGGCAATAATGACGACACCCATGTAGGCATCGCTGTGGACAACCGTTCTCTGGCGGACCTGGAGGCTGTGGATCTGGTTCCCTTCCGTATGGGCATTGAAGCCGGTGCCGACGCTATTCTGATCAGCCACACCTTTGTCAACTGTCTGGATTCGGAACTGCCCGCTTCCCTATCCCCCAAGGTCATCGGATACCTTCGGGAAACCATGGGCTTCCAGGGTGTGGTGGTCACCGACGATCTGGTTATGGAGGCCATCACGGATCTCTACGGTGCCGGAGAATCTGCCGTACTGGCTGTGCTTGCCGGTAATGATCTGCTGTGCAGCAGCGAATACCAGGTCCAGTACCAAGCGGTGCTGGAAGCGGTGCAATCCGGCCGGATTTCCATGGAATTGCTGGACCGGGCGGTACTGCGGGTGCTGAATTGGAAGGCAGAGCTGGGCCTCATCGGGTGATTTTGGCCGTAAAATAAAAATTTCTTTCAATTTCCATAAATTTTTGTTTTACAAATGAGAACTCTTGTATTATAATTGGTAAGTAAAAGGCGTGAACAAACACGCAATCTGATTTACAATTAGGAGTGTTGTTTATGAGCCGGATGTTAGGTACTGTTTCCATGGGTGTCCGGGCTCCCATCATCCGTCAGGGCGACGATCTGGTAAAGATCGTTACCGATTCCATTATGGAGGCCGTGAAGAACGGCGAGATCACCCCCCGCGACCGGGACGTGCTCTGCATGACTGAGGCCATTGTGGCCCGGGCCCAGGGCAATTACGCCAGCGTTGACAACATCGCTGACGATGTGAAGAACAAATTCGGCGGCGAGACTGTGGGTGTGATTTTCCCCATCCTCAGCCGTAACCGTTTCGCCATCTGTCTCCGGGGCATTGCCAAGGGCTGCAAGAAGGTTGTCCTGATGCTGAGCTATCCCTCCGACGAGGTGGGCAACCATCTGATCGACCTGGATTCTCTGGATGCCAAGGGCATCAATCCCTACAGCGATGTGCTGTCCGAGAAGCAGTGGCGTGAGCTGTTTGGCGCTCCCAAGCACACCTTCACCGGCGTGGACTATGTGGAATACTACTCCAACCTGATTCGGGAAATGGGCGCTGAGGTGGAGGTCATCTTCGCCAATGACTGCCGTGCCATCCTGAACTACACCAAGAACGTTCTGAATTGCGACATCCATAGCCGTGTCCGCACCAAGCGGCTGCTGAAGGCTGCCGGTGCTGAGAAGGTCTTTGGTCTGGACGAGATCCTGACCGAGTCCGTGAACGGCAGCGGCTGGAACGCCCGCTACGGCCTGCTGGGCTCCAACAAGGCCACCGAGGACACCGTAAAGCTCTTCCCCCGGGAGGAGTGCCAGAAGCTTGTGGAGAACATCCAGGCCCGGATGCTGGAACTGACCGGCAAGTGCGTGGAAGTCATGGTCTACGGCGACGGCGCTTTCAAGGACCCCGTGGGCAAGATCTGGGAGCTGGCTGACCCCGTGGTCTCCCCTGCTTACACCCCCGGTCTGGAGGGCACCCCCAACGAGCTGAAGCTGAAGTATCTTGCAGACAACGATTTTGCTGACCTCACCGGCGAAGCCCTGCGGGACGCTATTAAGAACAAGATTGCTCAGAAGGATGGCTCTTCCCTGGTGGGCAACATGGCCGCGCAGGGTACCACCCCCCGCCGCCTGACGGATTTGATTGGCTCCCTGTGCGACCTGACCTCCGGTTCCGGTGACAAGGGCACCCCCATCATCTATATCCAGGGCTATTTCGACAACTACACTACCAACTGATAGCAAAAGGCCACCCGTAAGGGTGGCCTTTTCAGCGTTATTGAGGATTGTTGCAATAAGGGCAGTTGGGATAGTCGAAGTCATGGGTCTTACCGCAGCAGCGGCAGCGAATCTGGGGAATACCGTCCCGGCTGACACCAACGATATGCTGAGAGCCTTCCGGAGGCAGGTCTTCGGGTTCCTCCTGGGACTGACGCAGATCCTCCAGGTACTCTTCCGGCTGGTACAGCTCGATCTTTCCGCAGCTTGGGCAGCAGTAAATTTCCACTTCAAGGGCACCGGCCAGGATATTGCCCCAGTCACCGGAGAAGAAGCCGGTCTGTCCAAGCTGGATCTTTTCCCGCTTCAGCAGGCGCATATCCTTATAGCACTTGGGGCAAACTACCTTTCTCATTTTGCGCCCTCGATGGCGGCGATAACGCCGTTGACAGCAGCGGTATCCACAGTCTCCATGAGACCGTTATCATAAGCCTCGGCTACGGCGGGGTCAATAGGCAGCCGGGCCAGGATGGGCAGATTGTAGTTCTCGGCGACCTCGTCCAGGTGGCTCTTGCCAAAGACCTGGATCTTCTTGCCGCAGTCAGGGCAGCGCAGGTAGGCGTAGTTTTCCACAAAGCCCAGCACGGGAATGTGCATCATCTGGGCCATCTTCACAGCCTTGGTCACGATCATGGACACCAGGTCCTGGGGAGAGGTGACGATAACGATGCCGTCAATGGGCAGGCTCTGGAACACGGTCAGGGGCACATCGCCGGTTCCGGGAGGCATATCCACAAACAGGTAGTCCACATCCTCCCAGATCACATCGGTCCAGAACTGCTTCACCGCGCCGGCAATGACAGGTCCTCTCCAAACCACAGGAGAAGCGGGGTCATCCAGCAGCAGGTTAATGGACATGACCTGGATGCCGCCACGGCTCAGGGCCGGGTACAGGCCGTCCTCGGAAGCGCCCTGGCACTCGGTGACACCGAATGCGGTAGGGGCGGAAGGTCCGGTGATGTCCGCGTCCAGAACACCTACCCGCTTGCCCTTCCGGGCCATGGCCACGGCCAGCATAGAGGTGACAGTGGACTTGCCCACGCCGCCCTTGCCGGAAACAACAGCAATGACCTTCTTCACCGTGGACTTGGGATTCAGCTTCGCCAGCAGGCTTTCCTTCTTGCGGTCGCCGCAATCAGTGCTGCCGCAGGAAGCGCAGTTACCATTACAAGAACTCATTTGAATTCGCTCCTTTGTTGTTTATCCATAGTATTATAGGCCTTTCCATCGAAAGTGTCAACCTTTTTTGCATAACGGAACAGGAGGGCCAAGCCCTCCTGTTTTACTTTCGGATGATCTTTCGAAAAGCACTGCCGCAGAATTCGTGAGGAATCTGCTTAAATCCCTTTTTCAGGTAGAAGCCCTCCATTCCAGGTTCCGCGATGAGCTGGACACTGGAACGGCCGTCGGCTGGAGTCATGGCCTCCACATAGGCCAGGAGCCGGTCTACCATGGCACTGCCCAAGCCCTGCCCCTGGTACTCCGGCCGGACCACCACATCCACCATCAGGTAGTACATACCATCACCGATAAGCCGGCCCATAGCCACCGGCCTTCCCTTTTCCTCCAGGGTCAGCACATACAGGCTGTTCTCCAGGGCCCGGCGGGACTGGCTTTCAAACCAGTTGTTCCAACCCACGCTGGAGCGAAGATCGCAATAATCAGAAAAACTCAGCTCATTTTCCCGAAATTCCATATTCACTCACTCCTGAGCCGCTTCCCACTGTTCCATCAGGTCCAGCAGTACCAGCTCCGCTTCCTCTTTTTCGCCCATAAGCCGGGCCAGCTCCTGATAGTCCGCGGCGGCGGCTTCAATTTTACCGTCCAGATCGGAAATAACCTTTTCCTGCTTTTCGATCTCCCGCTCCAGCCGACGGATCAGCTTGTCCACATCCTTGGTGCCGCCCTTAGGCTTATCCTTTTTGGGCTTTGGAGCTGCGGTGACCACGGGTTTGGCAGCGGCTTCATGGTCCAGAATGGCGCGGTATTTGCTATAGCCGCAGCGGAAATCCCGGATCTTTCCGTCCTCAAGAAGCCAGATCCGTTCCGCGAATTTCTCGATAAAATAGCGGTCATGGCTGACGAACAGCAGCACACCCTCAAATTCCTCAATAGCTGCCTCCACCCATTCTCGGGAGGCGATGTCCAGATGGTTGGTGGGCTCGTCCAGGATCAGTAGGTTGATTTTCTCGTCCATGAGCATACACAGCCGCAGACGGCTCTGCTCGCCGCCGGACAGGTTTCGGACTTCCTTGAACACATCCTCACCCTGGAACATAAAGGCACCCAGGCGGTCACGGGCGACCTGGGGAGAGCAGTTTTTCTCGTAGAGCATGGTGTCATAGAGGGTCCGCTCGGGATGGGCAAAGTGGATGATCTGGGGCAGGTAGCCCCATTTCACCGTGGGACCGAACTGGATCTTGCCGCCGCAGTCCTCATCTCCCAGCAAGCAGCGGATAAAAGTGGATTTGCCGGTGCCGTTGTCGCCCAGCAGAGCGATGCGCTCGCCGCCCTCCACATTCAGCTCCACATCGGAGAACAAAGTCCGGTCTCCGAAGGACTTGCTCACGTTCTTCATTTTGAAGACCACATCGCCGGAAAAGTCCTTTTCCCCGAAGCTGGCCTTCATGGTCCGTTCGGTCTTGGGCTTTTCCGTCTTTTTGATTCGCTCCATTCGGTGCTGAATGGACATAGCCCGGCGGTAGAGGGTCCGGTTGTTGATGCCCCAGCCCTTCATCCGTTCCACGGTGAAGCCCAACTGCTTCAGCTTGGCCTGTTCCTGCTCGTACTGCTTCATCTGCAGGTCAAACCGGGCCTGCTTTTCGTCGATGTAGAAGGAATAGTTGCCGGAGTAGAATTCGGCATGGCCGTCCACGATCTCGATGACCCGGTCGGCCACCTGATCGATAAAATACCGGTCGTGGGAAATGGCCAGCACTGTGCCCTTGAAGGCATTGATGTAGCCCTCCAGCCACTCCACGCTGCGAAGATCCAGATGATTGGTGGGCTCGTCCAGCAGCAAAATGTCCGTCTTTTCCAGCAGCAGCCGGGCAAGATTCACCCGGGTCTTTTCGCCGCCGGAAAGGCTGTCGAATTCCTGGGTCCGCTGTTCGGAAGTAATGCCCAGACCGTTGCAGACCTTGTCCACCTCCACATCCATTTCGTAGCCGCCGCCGGACTGGAACCGGTTGGTCAGGCTGTCGTATTCCCGAAGCTGCTCTTCCGTGGCACCGTGGGCCATGGCTTTTTCCAAGGCTTCCATTTTCCGCTTGGCAGCCATCAGGGGAGCGTAGGCGGAGCGAAGCACCTCCTCCACGGTGTAACCCAGGGGGAACACCGGGATCTGGGAGATCAGACCCAGACGCTTGTGGGGGTTCACGTAAACCTCGCCGTCGTCATAGTCCATTTCTCCGGTGAGGATCTTGAACAGCGTGGTCTTGCCGCAGCCGTTCCGGCCTAAAATCGCCACGCACTCCCCTTCCTGGATTTCAAAGGTCAGCCCCTCCAGGAGGTTTTCTCCGATGACGAAGAATTTTGTTAGATTGTTTACAGATATATCTATCATGGTATCACTCCAAATGATTGACGATACCCGTCAGTTCTTCCAATGAATATAATAAATTCAATGCCTGAAGCATAGCATTGGCACTCATACGCTCCGGCAGGTCCAGTTTTTTCAACAACGCCAGACGTTTCGCCGCGGAATCCGGCCCGCCGGACAGCCCCAGGTCCATCAGATCCTGCTTGGTGATGGCATTCCGCACAGGGCTGTTCTCCCCTTCTACGGTGGCACCGCAGCGGCGGAGGGCTTCCAGAATGATCTCTGGCTTCATGCCCTCCACGCCCAGCTTCCCTTCCTTTCCGGGAGCGGACTTCCGCCGCTCCTTGCCGGGAATGTCCGGAATATAGGCGTGTTTCAGATATTTGGCAGGGATGGCGCTTTTAATATGGTTTCGGATGACGAATCCTGCACCGTCGGAATCCGTAAAGACGATGAGTCCCCGGCTTTCCGCCACCCGGCGCAGCAAGGCCATTTGTTTTTTATCCTTGAAAATCCCAAATCCGGCAGTTTCCAGGATCGTGGCATCCACGATCTGGGACAGGGTGTTTTTGTCATAACGGCCTTCGACAAGAATAGCCTCCCGAATCTTAACCATTGCGCGCCTCCTGTGCAAGCCGAAGCACCAGCATTTCCAACAGCCGATCCTGATCGTCAAAGGATGTTTTCATCTGATAGTCCGTCTCCATCACCAGCTCCGCCGCCTTTGCGCAGAACCGGGAAGAAAAACGGCCAGCGGCGCTCATGGTTTTCCGGGCGGGATAGTCGCCCATGGCGCACAGTTTCATAAGCTCCGAGGAATTGCGGCCATTGTCCAGCAGGGTTCGTGCGGTGCCCAGGCGGCGGAAATGACCGCCGATGGCACCCAGAATGGCAATGGGCTCCTGCTGCATTTTCAACAGTGTCCGCAGCTTCACCAGAGCGGGGCCATATTCCCCCTGGCCCAGCAAATCCGTCATCTGAAACACCACCGCGTCCAGCACCGGCTCTACCACCGCGTCAATGTCACTTTTCACGATCCGGTCCGCCCCGGAATAGGCACAGATTTTATCGATTTCGCCGGCAAGGGCCGTCATGGTGCCTCCGGTGATATCAATGAGGTAAACGCAAAGATCTGTGGAGATCTGTTTCTTCCGGGCGGCAAAATGCCGTCCGATCCAGGGCACCAGGTCCCGCTGCTCCTGCTTGGCAAACTCCACCACGGTGCCGTGCTTGTCCACCGCCTCCCAGAGCTTTTTCAGCCGCTTGTCCGGTTTCCAGGGAGTGGAAATGTAGGTAAACACCAGGGTGCAATAATCGGGTACATCCGAAAGGATCTCCGTCAGCTTGTTCCGGTCCACCTCGCTGAGCTTAAAAATGTCAATTTCATCCACCCAGACCAGAGTATGCTCCGCCATCATAGGCAGATTCTCCACCGCATCTGCCAAGGCCTGCAGGCCAAATGTTTCCGCATTCAGCTTATGAAAATTAAAGGATTCCGTCAGTTCATCCAGCAGGAGCTTGCGTAGCTGGTCCAGATAATGGTGCAGCAGAAAGGTTTCTTCCCCATGGAAGAAGTACAGCCGCTCCACGGATTTGGCACGGATAGCAGCTTTCAGTTCTTGAAGCGCATTGGTCTGCGTGGGTTTCTTTGCCATAGGGTTCACCTCCTGATGATGATGGTTCCGTCTTCGTCGGTCCGCAGGACAGTACAACCCGCTGCCTCCAGCCGTTCCAGGACCTCCTGGGCAGGATGGCCGTAGCGGTTATCCGCATCTACAGATATTACGGCGATTTGAGGGCTGGTCTTATCCAGCAGAGCCTGGCCTGTGGAGTATTTGGAACCGTGATGACCCACCACCAGCACCTCCAGCTCCGGAAGGTCGATCCGCCGCAAAAGCAGTTCTTCTCCCAAGGTTCCCCGGTCGCCTGTAATCAGTATATCACAATTATCCGCCTGAAACAAGACGCACAAGCTGCTTTCGTTGCCGGAATCACGAAGCTCCGAGGTAATAACGGTCAGGGTCGTATCCCGCCAGCGCAGCTCCAGGTCCTGTTCCATCCGGTACATCGTTCCCCCGTCGTAGGCGGACAGGGTCTGTGCCACCGCCTGCGTATCCTCCCAGGCCGGAAGATACAGGGCATCCGCGTCGATCCGGGTCAGGAGCATTTCCGCACCGCCGGCGTGGTCCGCGTCATAATGGGTTAAAATCAGGCCATCAATGCGGCTGATGCCCATGGACAGCAAGGTTTCCGCTGCCAGATCCGCCGCGTCATCGGCATAACTGCCGCCGCAGTCCACCAGATAGGTCTTTCCGTAACTCTGCAAAATGATACTCTGGCCCTGGCCAACATCCAGCACCGTCATCCGGCACCCGTCCAGCATAGGCGGGATCCAGGAGCCCAGCAAAGCAGCGCATAGGCTCAGCACCGCCAGGCAAGAGAAGATCATGGGCTTCCGGTTTTTCATCACAAGGAACAGTCCCAGCAGAATATAAACGAATAACAGCCACCACACCACCAGTTCCCCGGTGGTATACACTGCCGCCATGGGGATCCGGGACAGCAATTGGGTGATCCCCAGAATGTAGCGAATGGGCCAGGACACCAGTAAGGCCAGCATTTGGGCGCCGGGGATCCACAAAAGACCCAGGGCGCATACAGCCATGATGCCGTAGAATACCAGAGTCACAACCCATAGGGTCAGCAGATTGGTCAGAGGGCTGATAAGACTCACAGCCCCAAAGTACAGGGCGGAAAGGGGCGTTGTGATGCTGATGGCACCCAAGGACACAGAAACGGATCCGGCAAAGGCACGGACAAGCTTTGCTTTCATGCTTTTGCCCGTGGCGTGTCCGAGACGTTTATCATCCAGGAGCCAGGCCTTCATGGGTTGGGCAAAGGCAAATATGCCGACCATACAGCCCACAGAAAGCTGGAAGCTGACAGATGTTACCACCAGCGGGTTTACCGCCAGCATAACAAGAGCAGAAAATGCCAGAGCCGTGGGAGGATCATACTCCCGCTCAAACAGCAATCCCACCATCATCAGCCCATGCATCAGACATGCCCGGGTAACAGAGGGCGTAAAGCCTGCCACAGCGGCAAACAGCGCCAGCACAGGAATTCCCAGCAAAGCCGTTAGATACCGGTTCTTTCCGGCAACCATATAAACCAGGCCAAACAGGATGGACACATGAAGACCGGACACCGCAATGATATGACGGATGCCGGTAACCTTAAAGGCTGTGTTAACGGCGTAATCCAGATCCGTATCGTCGCCAAGAAGCAGGGCTTTGGCAAAGGCCGCCGTATCCGCCGGGAAAATCTCCACAATCCGGTCGATCAAGCTCTGTCGAATGTGGGCACCTGGGTAGTACCACCAGGGTGTTTCCGGATGCTCCACAGTCACTTCCCCAACCTGCTTGGCGATCAAAGCGATGCCGTTGCCCCGGTGAAAGGTGGCTTCTTTTTCTCCCGTGCCGTCGGTGGTCTGAAATTTGAAGGAACCGGTGACGATATTGCCGGGATTCAGAATCTGCCGGTCATTCAGATACAGCCGAATTCGGTAGGTTCTGCCCTGCCAGGAGGCGTTGCCCTCGGCGGCGCAGCCATAATCCGTCTCATAGCTATAATCCAAAATCTCAATGGATGCCTGGGTGATCACGCCGTCCAGGTCCCGGACGGGACTGAGATAACCGCCATCATAGACCCAGAACCAAAGCAGACCCAACGCCAGGCCCAGAAGCAGCACCGCGGGAACCGGCTTTTGATCCAGGCGGCGGCAAACCAACCAAGTCAAGCCCGACAGAATCAGCGCGGCCACCGCCAGTACAGCCAGGAGATTTCCGAACAGCAGATACGCCCCGATAGCGCTTGCGCCGCAGAAGCCTATGGTAAACCACATCAGTTTTCGCATCCCGGAAACCTCCTTCCTTTAGAAAAAGGGCACCGTCTTACGGCGGTGCCCCAAAATATTACTTACACTTGTCGCAAACGAAGCCGCAGACCTTGTCCAGAGCTTCCTTGACCTTGGAAGCATCCTTACCGCCGCCCATGGCGCTGTCAGGCTTGCCGCCGCCGGAGCCGCCGCAGGTGGTGCAAACCAGCTTCACCAGTTCGCCGGCCTTAACGCCCTTGGCCACAGCTTCCTTGCCGCAGACAGCCAGGAAGGTGGGCTTTTCACCGTTAACGCTGACCATGACAGCCACCACGCCGGGGCACTTATCCCGGAACAGGTCGCCCATCTGCCGCAGCTTAGCCGCGTCCGCGTTGGGAACGTTGACAGTCAGGACCTTCAGGCCGCCCACGTCCTGGGCACCGGCCAGGATCTGGTCCACCGCACCGGCGGATTCCTTGGCCTTGTACTGCTCGATGGTCTTCTTCAGTTCCTTGATCTCATCGGCCTGAGCATGGATCCGCTCTGCCAGGTCCGCAGGCTTTGCCTTGAACTGGGCCGCCGCGGCATTCAGCAAAGCGTGGGTATTCTTCAGATCCTCCATGCAGGCAAGGCCGGTGATTGCCTCGATCCGGCGGACACCGGAGGCAACGCTGCCCTCGCCGGTGACACGGAAGGCCGCGATCTTGGCGGTGCTGTCCAGATGGGTGCCGCCGCACAGTTCGATGGAATAACCGCCCATGTTGACCACACGGACCACATCGCCGTACTTCTCGCTGAACAGGGCCATGGCGCCAACCTTCTTGGCCTGCTCCATGGACATCTCCTTGGTTTCGATGGCATAACCCTCCAGGATAGCGGACTGAACGATGGCGTTGACCCGGTCGATCTCCTCAGGGGTCATGGCGGAATAATGGGTAAAGTCGAAACGCAGGTGATCAGGCTCCACCAGAGAACCGGCCTGGTGCACATGGTCGCCCAGGACACGCTGCAGAGCCTTCTGCAGCAGGTGGGTAGCGGAGTGGGCCCGCATGATGGCCTTCCGGCGGCCCAGATCAATGGCAGCCTGAACCTGGTCCTCCACCTTGATGGAGCCGCTCTGCATGACACCGTAGTGCAGATACTTGCCGCCCTTGTCCTTCTGGACGTTGTTGACCTCGAAACGGGTATTGCCCACCAGGATCACACCGTGGTCAGCCACCTGACCGCCCATTTCGGCATAGAAGGGAGTCTTATCCAGAACCAGGATGCCCTTCTCGCCCTCGGCGATGGAGCCGGAGATCTCATCGCCCACCACGACAGCCATGACAGTTGCGTCGCAGAGGATGTCATTGTAGCCCACGAACTCGGTGGGGTTGGGAACGAAGCTCAGGTCGATGCCGGTCCAGGCCAGGTCACCCAGGGCCTTCCGGGCTTCCCGGGCACGGATCTTATCCTCTTCCCGCTGGCGGTTGAAGGCATCCATATCCACGGTCATGCCCTCGTCCTCCACCATTTCGATGGTCAGGTCGATGGGGAAGCCATAAGTGGCGGACAGCAGGAAAGCATCCTCGCCGGAGAAGACAGCGGCGCCCTTTTCCTTGTGCTCCGCCATCTTGGCATTGAAAATAGCCATGCCGGTATCGATGGTACGGGCGAAGTTCTGCTCCTCCACCAGCACATTCCGGGTGATATAGTCGGCCCGCTCCCGCAGGTAGGTGTAGTGGGACTCATTTTCCTTGATGACGGTCTCAACCACCTCATACAGGAAGGGCTTGTTGACGCCCAGGAGCTTGCCGTGACGGGCAGCCCGGCGCAGCAGTCGGCGGAGCACATAGCCACGGCCCTCGTTGCTGGGCAGGACGCCGTCAGCGATCATGAAGGTGGACGCACGGATGTGGTCGGTAATGACCCGCAGGCTCACATCGGTCTTGTAGCTCTGGCCGTAGGCGGCACCGGTGATCCGGGTCACATGGTTGGTGATGTTCATGACAGTGTCCACATCGAACAGGGAATTCACATCCTGGCAGACAACCGCCAGACGCTCCAGGCCCATGCCGGTATCGATGTTCTTCTGGGCCAGCTCGGTGTAGTTGCCCTGGCCGTCGTTGTCAAACTGGGAGAAGACGTTATTCCAGACCTCCATATACCGGTCGCACTCGCAGCCCACGGTGCAGTCAGGCTTGCCGCAGCCGTACTTCTCGCCACGGTCGTAGTAGATCTCGGAGCAGGGGCCGCAGGGACCGGAGCCGTGCTCCCAGAAGTTGTCCTTCTTGCCGAAGCGGAAGATGTGGTCGGCAGGAACACCGATTTCCTTGTTCCAGATTTCAAAGGCTTCCTCGTCGTTTTCATAGATGGAGGGGAACAGCCGGTCCTCGCTCAGGCCCACCACCTGGGTCAGGAACTCCCAGGACCAGGCAATGGCTTCCTTCTTGAAGTAGTCGCCGAAGGAGAAGTTGCCCAGCATCTCGAAGTAGGTGCCGTGGCGGGCGGTCTTACCGATATTTTCGATATCGCCGGTACGGATGCACTTCTGGCAGGTGCAGACACGGCGGCGGGGAGGCTCCACCTCACCCTTGAAATAGGGCTTCATAGGAGCCATGCCGGAGTTGATCAGCAGCAGGGACTGGTCGCCCTGGGGGATCAGGGAAAAGCTGGGCAGGCGCAGATGGTTCTTGCTCTCAAAGAAAGTCAGGAACATCTCACGCAGTTCATTTACACCGTAAGGCTTGGGATTCATGGGATATTACCTCCGAAAATAATCACTTTTTCTATGCAAATATAAAACACCCCTATCGGAAGATAGGGGCGTAAATAGACGCGGTACCACCCTAATTCGTCCCAGAACCGGGACATCTTAGCTGCTCTGTAACGGGAGCACCCGTCCCGGTCCTCCCGGGCGACGGAAGAAATGGCTTGCAGGATTTCCGCCGAGGGCTCTCACCGCTCCCCTCTCGCTGAATGACTTCCGGCCTGCTTGGTTTCCCCATTGTCTTTGCATATCCACAATATTTTAGCACAAAATCCGGAATTGTCAATGGGTTTCGTCAAAGCGAGGATACATTTCAAGCAAGATTCTCCCAATCCGGAACCAAATGGAACGGGATATCCCGCTCCGGGTCCCAGGGACGGATGACTCGCTTGGCGACGGTGGGAAGCTGAGGCAGCTTTTCCCCGGGGAACACCACCAGCTCCATTTCCAGGCCGTACTGTCCTTTGGCAACCCGGCAGTCCAGGATGCTGGACCAGCTGTGGAGTTGGGCTGTCAGGTCCCGAACATCGGATGCAAGGGAATCCTCGGGATAAATGTCCACAAGCCGGGCAGACTCCCGCCCGCAGGGGCAAGGCGTCTTATCCAACCGGCCCCGCTCTCCGGTATACAGATAGGCCTGCGGGTCTTCCACGGAGCGCAATACCGTACGTCCAACACCGTCCGTTTCATCGGTGAGTTCCAGAGAATACAGATCCTGGCGCAGATGGACACCCAGGCTTTTTCCGCAGGAGAAGCCGCCCACGATAGCCCCGTCACCGGGGTCGAAGCAGCCCCAGGTATCGCAATCCAGGCCCCGGATAATATCCTCGATCATCCAGTCCATACAAGGATAGCCGGCAGTGACCACCTGGCGGATATTCAGCGGCGTACCGGTGGATTTAGCAAGCTTGGAAAGGCCCAGGATCACCAGCGGTGGGCCCACAATGACCCGGGCCCGGGTGGAAAATGCCAGCCGCAGCAGCGTCTTCCACCGCAGATCCGGTCCCCACAGAACCGGTTCCGCACCCACACGCTCCACAGCGGCCCGGAAAATGCCGCCGATTTGATCCGGTTCCTTGCGGGTCAGGCAGATCAGGACCCGGTCCTGGGGTTTGACAAACAGGCGAAGGTGCTCTGCCACATATTCCACTGTCCGGTTCAAAGCTTCCGGCGTTTTCGCCATAGCCTCCAATTTTTTACGTGCAGAATGTTCCACAGAACACACCTCCCAAAATACCATTGTAGTCATTATAGCCAATTATTTCCCCGGAATCAAGTCATATTTTTGGCAACCTCTAAAAACTATTTTTTGGTGATTTGGGCAGAAGATTTCGGCTCAGAAAAAGTTTTGAAAACGGCAGAATACTTTGTGTATTGTGGCGTTTTCAAAACGCATTTATGGGGCGAAAGATTCGCCCAAAGC
>JAFVWL010000088.1 GCA_017501695.1 Oscillospiraceae bacterium | reverse complement strand
GGGGGACGGCCTGGGCCAGCAGGGTGGCGGTGGTGGTGCCGTCGCCGGCCACATCGTTGGTCTTGGTGGCGACCTCACGGATGAGCTGGGCGCCCATGTTCTCAAAGGCATCCTCCAGCTCCACTTCCTTGGCGATGGTCACGCCGTCGTTGGTGATCAGGGGGGCGCCGTACTTCTTGCCCAGGACCACGTTGCGGCCCTTGGGGCCCAGGGTGACCTTAACGGTATCGGCCAACTGGTCGATGCCGGACTGCAGCTTCTTGCGGGCTTCCTCGCCGTAAACGATCATTTTTGCCATGTTACATTTCCTCCTCAGTCGGTGACCACAGCCAGGATGTCATCCTGCTTGACGAACTTGTACTCTACCTTGTCCAGGGTGATGTCGGTGCCGACAAACTTGCTGACGACCACCTTGTCGCCGGCCTTCACCAGCATCTCGGTGTCCTTGGTGCCGGGGCCGACGGCCACGACCTGGTAAATGGCGGGCTTTTCCTTGGTGGCGGTGGCCAGGATGATGCCGCCTACGGTGGTTTCCGCCGCTTCGTTCTGCTTCAGCAGCACATTGTCTGCCATGGGCTTGAGCTTCATAAGTGATTCCTCCATACAATTTGTATTTAGACCGCGGGTACAGGCCCCTGCCCTCCCGCATTTATCTACGTTTTTAGCACTCTTTAACTCTGAGTGCTAAGATATAATAACCCATCCCCGAGGAAAATGCAAGAGGGAACTTGGAAAAATCCGTTAATTATTTGTAAATTGCCCGGGGAGAGGCTGCCGGAATGCAAAGCGCCCGGACCGAAGGGTCCGGACGCTGTGATTTGGGATCATTTCTTCCGCAGGGCGCGGCGTTCCAGCTTGGGCATAAAGATCCGCTCCAGGCCGGGGATCATCAGCAGGCACACCAGGGCGGCGGTGAAGCCGCCGTTATACAGGCACAAGCCGCCGTGGAGCTGGGGCACCGTGGTGACCATACAGTAGTGGAGCATAGCCGCCGCCATACCGTAGCGCCAGCCGTATTTGTCGGAAATGGGGGTCAGGCCGTTGGCGTAGCACACGCCCACCACAATGGACTGGGCGTTCAGCGCCTGGGTGAAATCGCCTCCCGTCAGCAGGGAAAGGAGCCGGCATAGCTGGACCACCAGGGCGTAGCCCAGGAGGATGGGCCATACATTGCCGGGATGGGAGCCAGCGTTGCAGGTGGCCAGCATACAGAAAATGATGCCGAAGGTCACGCCGTTGAATTCCGCGCCAATGATGTTATAGTACAGCAGAATGTACAGGCCGTACAGGCCCACATTCATCAGAGCCACGCCGTTGCCGTAGGTTTCCGCGAAGTTCCGTACCGGATCGGGGTTTTTCTGCAGGGCATGGTAGTCCTTCCAGGTGGTGCCCATGGCCAGGGACCCCAGAATACACAGGGTAAACAGAACACAGCAGAAGATATTCACGATCCAGGGGTCCGCCACGCTGAGGTCTGTATTCTGTACCGGGACCTCCACGCCCAGGGCCTTGTACAGGAAGCCCTGGAGCAGGAATGCCATCATGCCCACGGGCAGGGCGGC
The DNA here is from genome assembly GCA_017501695.1 of Oscillospiraceae bacterium. Classification (GTDB taxonomy): domain Bacteria; phylum Bacillota; class Clostridia; order Oscillospirales; family Oscillospiraceae; genus Faecousia. The sequence goes on along the minus strand of JAFVWL010000088.1, from coordinate 4,758 downwards.
GGAGTACAGGTCAAAGCCCTTGTGGACCTTGGGGGAGTTGTCCAGACCCACGGGGAGGAAGAAGCCTACGGCGATGCCCACGGCCAGGGCCATGGCGATGCCCAGGGGATGGAAGCCCACAGTCTCCGGATTGGGATAGCGGAGCAGCAGCTCGGAGATCAGGGGAGCGACGCCGGTGGTAAAGAGCATGGCGTTGGTATGGTCGCCCAGCTTTTCCTTTTTTACCAGGCAGTAGAGCACAACACCCACCATGGTGGGCCAGATGTTCAGAATATGGATGCCCCAAGCGCCGAAGCCTGTGGTCAGGATCACCACCAGCATGGAGGCGTGGCCCTCTTTTTTTCCGGGGATCCAGTACAGGGCGGTGCAGATGGCGCAGACTAGGCCCATGTTCAGGAAGGTGGCGGCGTAACCGCCCAGAGCGAAGTAATTGGTGTACACATTGGCCGGATTGGTGACGATCTTTACCAGACCTGTCAGCATCTGGTCCCGGTCCGGCATACACACCGCGCCCACCAGGAAGCTGGCTGTCAGGAACAGGAAAAACAGTTTCAGAAATGCCTGCTGGGAAAGGCTCTTCAGGGACTTCATCGCTTCACCCCATTTCGTTTCTTGAGGATATTAAACCATGTTTTTTTGGAAAAGTCCAGAAAAACATGAAAAAACCGGCGGCTTTGGGTGAAGTGATAAAATAATGGTAGACACGAAAGTGCCTACCATTATTTTATCACTTCACTTTGGGCCGCCGGTTTTGAAATGTCATTGGATAGCTGCCTTCTTTTCTTCCTTGGTCAGGGCGAATTTCTCCATCACCGGCACCAGGAACACGCAGATCAGAGCCGCGGTCAGACCGCCGTTGTACAGGCAGAAGCCGCCGTGGAGGTTGGGGACCGAGGACACCAGCAGGTAGTGCAGCACCGCGGACACCACACCCCAGTGCCAGCCGTAGCGGCCCGCGATGGGGCTCAGGCCGTTGGCGAAGCAAAGGCCGATGACGATGGCCTGGGCGTTGATGCCCAGGGAGAAGCTGCCGCCCAGAAGCTGGGAGAACCAGCCGAAGCCAAAGCTGCCCAGAACATAGCCCAGCATAATGGGCCACACATTGCCGGGATGGGAACCGGAGTTGCAGCAGGCCAGCATACAGAAGATGCAGCCGAAGGTCACGGCGTTGAACTGGGCGCCGATCAGGTTATAGTAAGCCAGAATGAACAGGCCGTAGAAGCCCACATTCATCAGCAGCATGGCGTTTCCGTGGGCAGCGCTGATGCTGGGGGTGAAATCACCGGTAATCAGCTTCCAGTAATCCTGCAGCTTGCCGCCCAGGGCCAGGCTCAGCAGGACGCAGCCGCCGAAGAAAACACAGCAGAAAATGTTTACGATCAGGGAGGAGGCGACAGCCAGGGTATCGGCGCCGGGGGCGGCGGGCAGGGCCACGCCCATGGTCTTGTACAGGGTGCCCTGGAGGATGAAGGCCATCATGCCGATGGGCACCGCGGCGGAGTACAGGTCGAAGCCCTTGTGGACCTTAGGGGCGTGAGCCAGTCCCGCAGGCAGGCAGAAGCCGATGAACAGGCCCACCAGCAGGGCCAGGAACAGGCCCAGGGGGTTGAAGCCTACGGCCTCCGCGTTGGGATACCGCAGCAGCATTTCACTGATGATGGGGGCGATGCCGGTGGAATAGATCATGGCGTTGACCAGACCGCTCAGCTTTTCCTTCTTCACCAGGCCGTAAACCACGACGCCCAGGATGGTGGGCCAGACATTCAGCACATTGATGCCCCAGGCGCTGAAGCCCACGGTGAGCACCACACCCAGGGTGGTCACATTGTTGGCGTTGGCCTTGAACAGGACCATCAGGCCCAGGTACAGGGCGCAGACCAGGCCCATGTTCAGGAAGGTGGCAGCATAGCCGCCCAGGGCGAAATAGTTGGTGGACACCTTGCACACGGAGGTCTGGATCTTCAGGAATCCGGTGAAAATATCCTTCACATCGGGCATACAGAAGGCCGCGGCGCAGAAGCACAGGGCCAGGAAGCCGAAGAACAGCTTCAGAAAATCACTTTCGGAGAGGTTTTTGATTTTGTTCATATACATCATCCTTTTGAAAATGGGCAATCCAACTCCACGGGAATTGGATTGCCCAGACGGTCGGCATAATCTGCTTTCGCACTCCACAGCGGTGACCCGCTATTACACGTCAGTTATGCGAAAGGGTATGGAATTTAAGCCTTTTCAGCGGCTTCCACCACGTGCTTCATCAGCACGGAGGTGGTGACGCTGCCCACGCCGCCGGGAACGGGGGTGATGGCAGCCACGATGGGCTCCACTTCCTCGAACTTGGCGTCGCCGGCGATGGCACCCAGGGTGCCCCGGGCATTGGGCTTGTTGGCATCCCAGTTGATGGAAACGTCGATGACGATCTGGCCGGGGCGGACATAGTCCGCGGTCAGGCTGTTCAGCACGCCGGCGGCGGAGACGATGATGTCAGCGCCCTTGCAGACCTCAGGCACATTGACGGTCCGGGTGTGGCAGACGGTGACGGTGGCATTCTTCTTCATCAGCATCATGGCAGCGGGCTTGCCGACCACCAGGGACCGGCCGATGACCACGGCGGACTTGCCGGTGCAGTCGATGCCGTAGTAGTCCAGGATCTCCATGCAGGCGGCGGGGGTGCAGGGGGGATAACCCAGGTCGGAGCGGCTCTGATACACGCCGGAGTTGCTCAGGTCAGTCAGGCAGTCCATGTCCTTCTTGGGGTCCAGCCGGTTGCACAGCTCGCTCTGGTAGGGGCGCAGGTGCTTGGGGAAGGGCTGGAACATGAGCACACCGTGGATGGTTTCGTCGGCATTGACCTGGTCGATGACGGCAGCCACATCCTCCTTGGTGGCATCCTCAGGCAGTTCGAACTTCTTCACGTCCACGCCCACCAGCTCGGCGCGCTTGGTAGCGCCCTTCTCATAGGACAGGTCGGAAGGATTGGCACCCACACGGATGATGCCCAGGGTGGGGTTGATGCCCTTTTCCCGCAGGGCGGCGGTACGGACCTGCAGGTCCGCGTTCAGGGCGTCGGTAACTTCCTTGCCCAGCAGCAGCTTTGCCATATGTATTTCCTCCAATAATATTCGATTTGGGCGGCGAAGCCGCCTTGGCCCCCGCTTTTAAGAGGGGGCTGGCAAAAATCGGCTCTTCGGAACCGATTTTTGACTGGGGGAGTTCATTTTTGCTCCCCCCGGCCCTTCGGGCCACCCCCCTCATAAATGCGGGGGGCGAGGGGTGTCTGCTTACTGGCCGAAGCCGGCCTTGACGGTGTTGAAGATCTCGTCCGCCTTGGCGCAGTAGGTATTCAGCATACCGTTGGCCTTGGCGTTCATTTCCTCAGCCACTTCCCGGTTCTTCAGGGTCTTGGTGTTGATAAACACATTCAGGCTGGCGGCCTGGAGGGCAGCCTTGCAGATCACGGCACCGCAGCCGGCATCGGAGACGGCCAGGCGGGAGCCCTTCTCAGCGAAGACGGCGATGTAGTCGATGGCCTGGCAGCACAGCTCCATGATGTGCATAGGGGTGGAGCAGGCGATGACAGTAGCTTCCTCCATGATCTTATCCCGGTTGGGGTCGTCCTTGGGGATGCCGTAGGCCTTGGCCAGGGGCAGGAAGTTGACTTCGTCGGCTTCCACCTGGTTCAGCAGCTCCACCTGCAGAGCATCGCACTTGGCCTTCAGGTCGATGATCTCGGCCTCCACGGCGGCGTACTTCTTCTTGCCCACGGTCAGGGAGCCCACCATGTTGCCCAGGGCGGTGCCGATGGCACCCACCAGCGCGGCGGCACCGCCGCCGCCGGGAGCGGGAGCGTCAGAGGCCAGAACCTCCACAAACTTGCGGCAGGATTCGTTGGTCATATCCATATAAATTCTCCTAAATGTATAATAATTCCACGTCATTGCGAGCCAGTGCGCACACTGGCGTGGCAATCCCCCGGACATTCCGGAAACCTTACGGGATCGCCACACCAGTCTGCGGACTGGTTCGCGATGACGAATTTGCGGGCGTAGATAAACGCCACACAAGGCACAGACGGTTTCCCGTCTGTGCCCTGGGTGATTTGGATTAGAACAGGCCGGAGACCTTGCCGGTTTCCACGTCGATGTCGACGCGGCGGTAGGCGGGGTCAGCAGCGGTGCCGGGCATCATGGAGATGGTGCCGGCCATGGGGCACAGGAACTTGGCGCCGCCGTACTCCAGAATGTCACGGACGAACAGCCGCCAGCCGGTGGGAACACCCTTCTTGGTGGGATCGTCGGACAGGGACAGGTGAGTCTTGACCATCATGGTGCAGTAGTCGGCGTACTTGGGATCGGACTCGAAGCGCTTGGCCTTCTCGGTAGCCAGAGGAGCCCAGTCAACGCCGTCGGCGCCGTAGACTTCCTTGGCGATCAGCTCAACGCGCTGACGCAGAGGCATCTCCAGATCGTACAGGAACTTGACCTCGTTCTTGCTCTCACAGGCCTCCACAACCACACGGGCCAGCTCAGCGGCACCCTCGCCGCCGTAACGCCAGTGGTTGGACTCGGCGCAGCGGATGCCGCGCTCGGCACACATCTTCTTCAGCAGGGCGATCTCGGCGTCGGTATCGGTGTAGAACCGGTTGATGCAGACGACGGGAGTGATGCCGGACTTCAGGATGGTGTTGACATGGTGGAACAGGTTGCAGGTACCCTTCTCCAGCAGCTCCAGGTTCTCCTCCTTGTACTCCTTGGGCAG
>JAFVWL010000087.1 GCA_017501695.1 Oscillospiraceae bacterium | reverse complement strand
TCATTTACAGAGTAGCATAAATTTCGTGCTTTGAATAGTCCTTTTCAAGCGGATTTTTCAATCCGCGTTCTTGTCATGCCCAAATTGCAAAAAAGAGTATCCAAAACAGTCGCCTGTCTTGGATACTCTCGTTTCTCTTTAGTTTGCCCTCCAGGCTATGCCACTAACTTAATGACATTGCCCAAAAGGGTGGCTTTTTTCTTGGTGACCCGCCGGGGATTCGTTTACATTTCCTTCCGCTTGCAGCGGAAGAAAATAAAGGAGTGGCTGGGGCCCTTACCCAGCCAGCAACAGTCCACCGGACTGTTGCATTTGATTGTTCGAATTCCCTCTGGGCAAGAAAAAAACCACCCGAAAGGGTGGTTTTTCTTGGTGACCCGCCGGGGATTCGAACCCCGGACCCACTGCTTAAAAGGCAGTTGCTCTGCCAACTGAGCTAGCGGATCGGAATGGGCTCCGCGTGGGCAGCGGAGGACCCTGGCTGGGATGGTAGGATTCGAACCTGCGAATGCCAGAGTCAAAGTCTGGTGCCTTACCGCTTGGCGACATCCCAATGAAATGGCGCCCGGGTCCGGACACACGGGGTATTATAGCATGATATGCCGGGATTTGCAACCATTATTTTTGTCGTTTCCCAGGGAAAACAGAGAGCAAACGACAAAATTACCAAAAATCGCCACTCACATTTGTGGGAACTGCCAGACCACAATCCTCCCGCTTTATGCTATAATATATCAAATCATTCTACATATGAGGTGAATCCCATGATTATTCGACCCAGCTTTTACGGCGACCGGGGCGGTGAGGATATTTTCACCCGCCTGCTGACTGAGCGTGTGATCCTGTTGTTCGACCAGGTCAGTGATGATCTGGCCGCTTCCGTCATCGCCCAGCTCCTGTATCTGGAATCTGTTGACCCCAATGCCGACATTCAGATGTACATCTGCTCTCCCGGCGGCAGTGTTTCCGCGGGCTTCGGCATTTATGACACCATGAAGCACATCAAGTGCGATGTTTCCACCATCTGCGTGGGCATGGCCGCCTCCATGGGTGCATTCCTGCTGGCCGGCGGTACCAAGGGCAAGCGCTATGCCCTGGACAACGCCCAGATTATGATCCACCAGCCCCTGGGCGGTGCCGGCGGACAGGTCACCGACATGGCCATCGAGGTCCGCCACGGTCAGGCCGTCAAGGCCCGGCTGAACAAGATCCTGGCCGCCAATACGGGCCACACCGTCGAAGAAATCGAGCGGGATACGGACCGCAACAACTGGATGTTCTCCGAGGAAGCCCTGGAATACGGCATTATCGATCACATCATTGAGGAGGCTGACGCATGAAGCGTTTGACCATCAATCTTGACCAGAAATGGGTCCTGGCCCAGCGGGTGACCGGTCCCAATCAGCTCCCTACGGCAATGATCTCTCAGTGGCTCCGGGAAAAGGGCCTGACGGTCACCACCCAGGGCTTCACCAAGGTTGTGGTGGACCTGACGGAGCAGTGTACCCATGAGCACATCCGTTCCATCCTGATCCATAAAATGGCGGATACCTTCCAGGTCAACGAGCTGGAGCTGGATCAAATCATGAGCTTCCAGGAAGAAACCGTGGAAGAAAAAACCGTGGAGCAGGAGCAGCCCGCTCCCGCCAAGCCGGATCCCGAACCTGTCTCCAAGCCTGTCCAGGCTCCTGCCCCGGAGGCGGTGGACAAGACCGGGGAAATCATGGACCGGATCCGGCATATGCTGGGTGCTCAGGATTTCATCGACCTGTGCCAGCGGATCTGCAAGGTAGCACCTCTGCTGGGGGATAAGCTGGGCCATCTCCTCATGGGCCGCAGCTACCTGTTCTCCATTGACGATGGCTATGGCCTTTCCTCCGCTCTGGAGCACCTGCTTGCCCTGCTGCAGGCCTTGAATGTGGGCGGCCTTCGGGGCGCTCCTGTGGAGATGCGGATCCCCGCGTCGGACCCCGGCGGACGCAATCCTCTGGAAGATATGGGCGATAAGATCGCCGCTGCGAGAAACAAGCTGCTCTGCATCGACATCCGGGAGTGGGCGGACAAGACTGCCGCTCCTGAATTCCGGGATTTCCTGCAGAATGTGAACCGAAACCGGTCCAACGTACTGGTGTTCCGGACCCCCTATCTGGAACGGGATGCCTTGCTTCAGATCGAAAGCACCATTGCCGATGTGTTGACCGTGGAAACGGTTTCCTTCGTGCCGTTGACTACCGATCAGCTTACGTCCATTGCCGATGAAATGCTGGCTGCCTACGGCTTCCGGGCCGGGGAGCCGGTTTGGGACCTGTTCCGGCAGCGGCTGGCGGAGGAACGCTCCGACGGCCGGTTCTACGGCATCAAGACCGCCCGTAAGGTGGTGGACGAGATGGTGTACCGGAAGCTGCTGGCCTCCGGTGACGAGAACAAGGAAATCCTGCCCGAGGATCTGCGGGGCTTTGTAAAGGCCGACAGCACCGTCTCCGCCGCGGAGATGATGGCAAATCTGGTAGGCATCGATGCCATCCGTACCCGGATCGAGGAGATCGTCAGCCAGATCGAATTTGCCCGGAAGACCCAGGGGGTCAACGCCCCGGCCATGCATATGCGCTTCGTGGGAAATCCCGGTACCGGCAAGACCACCGTGGCCCGAATCGTAGGCCAGCTCCTGAAGGAGCGGGGAATCCTGTCCAAGGGCTATTTCTTCGAGCACAGCGGCGGTGACTTCGTAGGTATGTATGTGGGCCACACGGCCCCCAAGACCCTGGCTTTGTGCCGGGATGCCTATGGCTCTGTGCTGTTTATCGACGAGGCCTATACCCTTGGAATCGACAACAACTCCAACAGCGCCAATTACGCCCGGGAGGCCATCGATACCCTCATTGCCCAGATGGAAAACCACCGGGAGGATATGGTGGTCATCATGGCCGGTTATCCCAGGGAAATGGCCCGGCTCATGGCTATGAATCCCGGCCTGGAAGGCCGGATCCCCTACGAGCTGGTGTTCCCCAATTACAGCCGGGAGGACCTGTTCCGGATCTTCCTGCGCATGGCCCAGGGCGACGGCTTCCAACTGACTCCCGATGCCCATGACGCGGCCCAGCGTTATTTCGACGGCCTGCCGGAGGAACTGGTCACCGCCGGGGATTTCGCCAACGCCCGGTTCGTGCGGAACCTGTTCGAACGGACCTGGAGCAAGAGCATTATGCGCGCCCAACTGGATGGCACCGATCCTATGACCATCCAGGCCCAGGATTTTGAAACCGCCGCCGCGGAGGATGTGAAAAACCTGGGCAAGAAGCAAAACCGTAAGACTCGTCCCGGCTACAAGCTGGGGCTGGTATAAACCGAATTTATTTACAGGAGGATTTTTATTATGGCAGTTACCCCTGAAAGAATGGCAGAAGGCAAGATGATTTTCGACAGCCTGGTCCAGCATCTGAACGATATCAAGCTGAATTTCGAAGCCAAGGAGCTGGAAGACCGCTTCATGATCAAGTTCAACATGAGCGGCGATGATATCCCCATGCGCTTTTTCATTTACGTCAACCCCAACCATCAGATCATTACCCTCCATTCTCCTCAGCCCGTGACCTTCCCCGCTGAGAAGATCGACGAGGCCTGCAAGGCTATCTGCGCCATCAACTACCGTCTGAGCGACGGCGATTTCCAGATCGACATCCGGGACGGCGAGGTGCTGTTCAATATGTCCAACTGCTACGCCGGCTCCCTGATCGCCAGCGATGTGTTCAACTATATGCTGGGCATGTCCATCAACATCGTGGATGAGTTCAACGACAAGCTGCTGATGCTGAGCAAGGGCATGATCGACCTGGACACCCTGATGAAGTCCCTGAATTACTAAGCCTCCATATCGACGGCCGCCGGATTTCCGGCGGCCGTTGTGCTTTGCTCTTGCCTGAATCAAAAATGCGTGGTATACTGTAGAAAACAGGCGAAAAGGAGGGATATCCATGATGGATCCCTTTAATCAGGCGGTCTGGCTGTCCACGGCGCTGCTGCTGGCGGGCGGTCTTGCCGTTGTCACATATTCCATCCTGCGGGGCTTTCGTCAGCGGGACCTGATCCTGGCGGCGTCTGCCGTCATATTTTTGGGAGCCCTGGCCCTTCGGCTGCCGGTCCAGCCGGCAGGACTGTCGTTTCTGGAACAGCTTGCCCTGGCGGCAGTGGACGCGCTGCGGTATTTTACCATGGATGTGCCTTATGAAGCCATAGGCTTTTCGGGCAGCGAGCTGCTGTCCGCGTGGTACCGGTACCTGGATGTGACGTTGAATTTCGTGGCACCGCTGTGTACCACCATGATTTTGCTGTCCGTGCTGCAGATGCTGGGCTGGGTCCGGTTCCGGCTGTGCTTCTGGCGTCCGGTGTACTGCTTCTCCGAACTTAATGAGCGGTCCTTTGCCATGGCCAACAGCGTCATGGAGGACTGGAGCACCGGCAAGGGAGACTTCTTCAAGCCTGTGCTGGTGTTCTTCAAGACTGAACCCCATGACGATTCCGTGGAGCTGCAGTACCGGGCGGAGGCCCAGCGGCTGGGCGCCGCTTTCTACCGGGATCCCATCCACGCGGTCCGGCTGCCGGACCCCTGGCTGCGCCGGGTGAAGGTGTTTCTCATTGACAAGGACGAGGATTCCAATATGGGCACCGCCACACGAATGAAGGACTGGATCTGCCCCAACCGGAAGCGTCGGTTCCCGGGCCATTATACGGACAGTGATATCCTGGTGTTTTCCACCCGGGAATCCTCGGAGATTGTCTTCGATAAGCTGCTGGCGGAACTGAAGACACGCCGGGAGCGGCTTTTGGGCCAGAGGCGGGCCAAGCGGGAGGATGCCCGGATCGACCTGCATCTGGTCAATGAGACGAAGCTCATCGCCCAGAAGCTCCTGTGGGAGCACCCCCTGTACGAGACTCTGGAAAGCCCCACAGGCGACGATATTTCCATGCTGATGGTAGGTGGCGGACGGCTGGGTATGGAGATTCTGCGGACCGCCATGGTCTGCGGTGTCATGGATACCTGCCGGTTCCACGCCACCGTGATCGACGCGGAGGGAGAACGGCTCCGCCGCCAGTTTCAGCATACCTATGGCAGCCTTCCCGAAAGCATCCGGGACGCGGTGAAATTCCGGGAGGCGGATGTGGACTGTACATCCTTTGACCGGCTCCTGGAGGATCCGGAGCTGGAGCCCAACTATATCGTGGTGGCTACCGGCGACGACGAGCGGAACGTGACTACGGCCCAGTTCCTCCAACGTTACTATGCACGCAGAACCATCCGGGATGGGGACCTGCTGAAGGCACCGAAAAAAATCTATGTGGCGATCCGGGACCAGGGCCGTTACGAAGCCCTGGAAGCCCTCCGCGCTGACGGGTTGGAGCTGTTTGGCTGCCATGCGGATATCTTCCGCAGGGAAGTGGTGCTGGACCGGCCCATTGACCGGGTGGCTATGCTGTTCCACAGCGCTTACAATGCCCGGGGCAAGACCCTGGATCCCACGCTGATGCTGCCCCGGACCCAGAATCCTTTCCAATGGTATCTGACCAGGCTGCTGAACCTGTGGGAGCCCATGAAGCGCAGCGCCAAGCACCGCTACTACAGTCTGTCCGCTGTGGATCTCCATTCCAACCAGATCGTGGTTATGCACAGCATATACAAGTTCCGGGATATGCTGTACCGGAACGGCTGCCTGAAGCAGTATCAGGAGGACCTGGGAAAGGATCCGGCCAGGGCCTTTGCTCTGCTGGTCTGGCTTATGAGTGATGACCGGGAAACCCTGTACAGGCTGGAGCACCGGCGGTGGGAGGTCTTCCAGACCCTGGATGGCTGGCAGCCCTTCCCCCTTGACCGGATCGAGGTCTATGCCGCCGCCCAAACGGAAGGAAAGCAAGCTCTGCCGGGCCTGAATCAGCATAAGCATATGATCGCCCGGCTCCACGGCTGCCTGACACCTTACGACGCGCTGCCCCCTCTGGCGGAAAAGCTGAATACGCTGTACGGTCTGACAGGGGAGAAGCAGAAGGAATTCCTGGAATACGACCGGGTTATGTGCGTCAACAGCCTGATTGCCTGGCTGGATCTGGTGGCGGACCAGACGAAGGTGGAGAATCTTCGGAATCTGGTCCGGGAGATCCTGACCCAGGCCCTGGACGAGGAAGGAAAATCCTCCGCCGACCGGACCCTGAACTACCTGAAAGCCCACTTTCCCGACCCCAGACCTCAAAAAACCGCATAACAATACGGACCGGCCATTTGGCCGGTCCGTTCAGACTGTCGAAAAACCTGTCATTGCGAACCAGTGCGCACACTGCGACTCGCCAAGAGCCGCCCTTCGGGCGGTTGCTCGCTTGCATGGCGCCTGCGGGCGCTCATGGTGTGGCAATCCGTTCTCCAAAATGTTCCGTTTCTTGCTGAAAGTGTGCCTAAAACCGCAGGTTTTAGGGGATGCGGATTGCCACGTCGCCGCCTTTTGGGCGGCTCCTCGCAATGACATTCTTGTTTCGATACTTTTTTGACACGCTGACGGACCGGCCATTTGGCCGGTCCGTTCAGCTCTGGGCAAGATATCGGTTCAGGTAATTGAGCACCCGCTTTTTGTCAGCGGACCACAGGGGTGCCACCAGGTCCCGCTTGGCCCCGTCCCCGGTGATCCGGTGGACCACTACCTCCGGCGGCAGCACAGCCAGACAGACCTTCAGCCATTGGGCGTACTCCTCCAATTCCAAACACCGGAATTTTCCGGCCCTGTAATCCTGCTCCAGGTCCGTACCCGTCAGCACATGGAGCAGATGGAATTTGACTCCGTCGGTGCCGGCGGCTACAGCCTGCCGGGTGGTTTCGGCGGCCATTTCCATGGTTTCTCCCGGAAGTCCCAGGATAATATGGGTCACCACTTCAATTCCTGCTTGCTTCAGCCGTGCTACGGCATCCAAGTACACTTGGTTGACATAACCCCGACGAATATACCGGATGGTTTTTTCGTGGACGGTCTGAAGTCCCAGCTCCACGGAAACGGGCTTGATCCGGTTCAGCTTCTCCAAAAGTGCCACCACAGGCGCCTCCAGACAGTCAGGCCGGGTGCCGATGGCCAGACCTACCACGTCTTCCGGCTCCATAGCCGCCCGGTACAGGGCTTCCAGCCGCTCCACAGGCCCATAGGTATTAGTAAAGGCCTGGAAATAGGCTATGTACTTGCCGTTCCGGTTTTTGCTCCGGACCCGGTCCCTGGCCCGCGCCAACTGGTCACGCAGGGATTCTCCGCCCTCGGCGAACTCTCCGCCGCCCCGGGCGGAGCAGAAAACACAGCCCCCGGTGCCAAGGGTCCCATCCCGGTTGGGGCACGTAAAGCCCCCATCCAGAGCCAGCTTATAAACCTTGCATCCGAATTTTTCCTGATAATGCTGATTCAGCGTCCGGTAAGTCATAAATCCCCCAAGAAACACACCCCACGGCATCGCCGTGGGGTGTGGGATGTATTAAGCCAGATAGATGGCCTTGCAGGCCAGCATGGTCATGTAGCAGTCCAGCTTGGAAACCAGCTCGATGGGGGCATGCATGCTCAGCACGGGCACACCGGCATCCACGGTGACGATGTTCCGGTTGGCCATATAAGCGGCCACGGTGCCGCCGCCGCCCTGATCCACCTTGCCCAGAGTGGCGATCTGCCACAGAACACCGGCGTTGTCCAGGGTGGTCCGCACATGGCCCATGGCCTCAGCGGAAGCGTCGGAAGCGCCGCCCTTGCCCCGGGAACCGGTGTACTTCATGATGGAAACACCGTAGTTCACCTTGGCGTTGTTACGGCGGTCACAGGTTTCGGGCCAGTTGGGATCGAAGGCGTTGGAAACGTCGGCACTGAGGCAGAAGGAGTTGGCGAAGCAGTGAGCCACGCTGACACCCTGAGCCCGGCACAGGATTTCCATGAAGTATTCGAAAGCCTGGCTCTGCATACCGGAGATGCCCACGGAGCCGATTTCTTCCTTGTCGGCCAGGACGCACACGGCAGTGTGGGTGGGGGTACCCAGGTCAAACAGGGGGGCCATCTCGGCGAAGGCACAGACCCGGTCGTCGTGGCCGTAGGCGGCCAGCAGACTCCGGTCCAGACCCACCTCCCGGCACTTGCCGGCGGGAACGATGCACAGCTCGGCGGACAGGAAGTCGGCCTCGATGATACCGAACTTCTCGTTCAGCAGCTTCATAATATGCAGCTTCACCAGGTCGGAACCCTCACCCTCCAGGGGCTGGGTGCCCAGGATCACATTGAGCTGCTCGCCGGCGATGACCTGACCGGCAGTCTTCTGCATCTGATCCGCGGCCAGGTGGGGCAGCAGGTCGGAGATCATCAGAATGGGATCGGAATCGTCCTCACCGATGACCACATCCACAACGGTGCCGTCCTTGCGGTAGACAACGCCGTGAAGGGCCAGGGGAACGGCAGTCCACTGATACTTCTTGACACCGCCGTAGTAGTGGGTCTTGAAGTAGGCGATCTCGGAATCCTCGTACAGGGGATTGGGCTTCAGGTCCATCCGGGGGGAGTCCACGTGGGCGGCGCAGATGTTGGCACCTTCCGCCAGGGATTCGCTGCCGATGACGGCCAGGATGATGCTCTTGCCCCGGTTGTTCAGGTAGACCTTGTCGCCGGGCTTCACGTCCATGCCCCAGACCAGAGGCTTGAAGCCGTGCTTTTCGGCCTCGGCCGCGGCCCAGGAGGTTGCCTCCCGCTCGGTCTTGGCGGCGTCGATAAAAGTGGCGTACCACTTGCAATAGCTTTCCATTTCCGCCTTCTGCTCGGCGGTGAGCTTGGTGTAGCCGTTCTTGGGAGCGGCCAGCAGGGATTCTCTCAGTTCTTCGGTAGTCATGGTTATGTCCTCCAGTTGAATATGGATGTATCCATTATACCGACTTCCTGAAAAAAAGCAAGACATTTTGTTGCAAACGCATCTAAATTGTCGGAATTTTCCAGTACATAGCCGCAACGCTGCCGGAACCAGGCATCATCATGCTGGGCTTCGATCCGGCTCCGGGCATATTCCTCGGTGATGCCGTCCCGGGCCATGAGCCGCCGGATCCGCTGTTCCACCGGGGCGGTTACCGCCACGGTCACGTCGCACAGCTCCGCCAAATTTCCCTCGAACAGGCCGATGGCATCGATGGCCGCCAGCTCCGGCCCGGCTTCCAGCCGCCGCAGGACTTCCCGCTTTACGGCGGCGTGGGTGATCCGGTTCAGGTCCAGCAGAGCATCGGGATCGGAAAAGACAATGGTACCCAGCTTCTTCCGGTTGAGCGTTCCGTTCTCAACAGTGCCCGGAAACCGGGCTTCAATGGCGGCAAGCATATCCAAATCGGTTTTCAGCAGGCCGTGATAAATTTCGTCGCAGTCCAGGACCAGACCACCCCGGTCCCGGATCATATCCAGCAGGGTGGTTTTGCCGCAGCCTGTGCCCCCGGTGATGCCGATGATCATAGCAGCTCCTCCGCGTCGATGACATGGAAGGCTGCGGCTTTCTTCAACCGGTTCTGGATGGCATAGGCCACGCCGCCGCCCACGGGGCACCGGGCGTAGACCTGGTGGATGCCGGCGTCATCCAGCTCCCGCAGGGCAGCGAACAGCCCAGCGGACAGGGTGTCCACATCAGCCTCCCGGCCGTAGGACAGGGGCGCGCAGCCCTCGTACAGGGGCAGCTCTTCCTCAAAGCACAGCACCCGGTCGCCGGGCTCAAAATGGGCCCGGATGTAGGCCGCGGCCTTCTCCCGGGAACCGGAGACGATGACTACAGGCTCCTGAGGGGCGTAGTGCCGGTATTTCATACCCGGAGCCCGGACTACCTCATCCTGATCGATCTGGGCAGTGACGGCTTTGTCCACCACCAGATCTCCCAAAACCGCCAGCAGCTCTTCGGGACCGATGCCACCGGGCCGCAGGAGCCGGGGCCGCCGGCCCGTCAGGTCCACAATGGTGGATTCCACACCCACCCGGCAGGGCCCGCCATCCACGATCAGGGGAATTTTACCCTCGTGATCGTCCAGTACGTGCTGCGCGGTGGTGGTGGAGGGCTTGCCGGAGATGTTGGCGGAGGGGGCGGCAATGGGCACTCCGGCCAGACGAATGATTTCCCTGGTCACATCGCAATCCGGGCACCGCAGACCTACGGTGTCCAGTCCGCCGGTGGTCCGCCGGGGCACGTTGGCCCGGGCAGGCAGGACCATGGTCAGGGGACCGGGCCAGAACTTCTCCGCCAGGGTGTAAGCCGCCTGGGGTACTCCATGGGCAAACCGTTCAATGTCCTCAGGACCCGTGATATGGAGGATCAGGGGATTGTCCTGGGGACGGCCCTTGACCCGGAAGATCTCACGCACCGCGTTCTCATCCAGCCCGTTGGCACCCAGACCGTAGACTGTCTCTGTGGGAATGGCCACAAGGCCGCCGTTTTTTATGATTTCCGCCGCAGCGGCGGCGGCGCCGGTCTGCTGTGCAGATAAAACTTGGGTTTTCACTTGTTTTCCTCCCTTCCTTCCGGGAATGGTAAATTGTAGTTTCGCGTAATATGTCCGCGTAGGGGCGACCCTTGCGGTCGCCCGGCGGCGAAGCCGCCTCGGCCCCCGCTTTTCAAGAGGGGGCTGGCAAAAATCGGCTCTTCGGAACCGATTTTTGACTGGGGGAGTTCTTTTTTTCTCCCCCCGGCCCTTCGGGCCAC
>JAFVWL010000086.1 GCA_017501695.1 Oscillospiraceae bacterium | reverse complement strand
TTGGTGATTTGGGCAGAAGATTTCGGCTCAGAAAAAGTTTTGGAAACGGCAGAATACTTTGTGTATTGTGGCGTTTTCAAAACGCGTTTATGGGGCGAAAGGTTCGCCCAAAACCCAAAAGGGGAGTTTTTAGAGGTGCCCAATAAACAGAGAATGCCCGGATCCAGCGGATCCGGGCATTCAAAATTGTGTGCTTACTCAGCAAAGTCGGTCTCGTCGGCCACGACTTCGTTCTCGGCCACGGGCTCTTCCACGGGGATCTCCTCCACGGGGACCTCTTCCAGAACCTCTTCAGCCTCTTCTGCGGGCTCCTCAGCGGGCTCCTCGGCAGCCTCTTCCTCGGCTACGGGCTCGTCGCACTCGTCGCAGCACTTGGGGCACTCGGGCAGGTTCGCCATGACCTTCTTGCACCAGGCAACGATCTGCTCGCCGTAAGTAGCGAGGAGGTAGATGGCACCCACGACAGCAGTCAGAGCAGCCAGAATCTTTGCAATCACAGTAACGATTTTCATAATGGTGTCCTCCATTCCGATAATGTACATTACAAGTATAACCAAAAACAGGAGAAAAAGCAATCCTTAATTTCGGTTTTTTCGGAGAAATCCGCCGCCGGATCACACATACCCGTACATCCCCCGGATGCTGACCTCTCCGGAGTTGACGATCCCAACTCCGCCGTCATCGTAGCGTACCACCAGGGCACCGTCGGTGTTTACGGATAAGGCGGTGCCGTGCCGGACGGTGTCTCCCTGATGGATGCTGATCTGCTTCCCCAGGGTATAGCAGTAGTCCTGATAGCGGGCCATAATGCTGCCCTTGTCGTCCAAGTGCTGATCGATCCGGTGCAGCTCATAGAGGATCGAATTGATCAGATGATGCTTTGGGGGACAGTCGCGGAAGCACATGCCCAGGGACACCGCCGTATCCTGCAGCTCCGGAGGGAAATCGGATCTGCGGTGGTACAGATTCAGTCCGATACCAACAATGGCATAGCGAACCTTGCCGGAAGCGTCCAGGGACAGCTCTGTCAGAATGCCGCCCAGCTTCCAGGGAGGGAGGATGATGTCGTTGGTCCATTTGATCATGGGCCCCTGCCCCATCGGAGTATGCAGCTCCCGGCGAAGGCCGTTGATGACCGCCACCGCTACGGCGCAGGTCAGATGCATGAGCTGGGAGGCTTGGCAATCGGGACGCAGGATCACGGACATATACAGGCCCAGTCCGGAAGGGGAGTGGAAGCTCCGTCCCATGCGCCCCCGGCCCATATACTGCCGGTTCGCAATGATGACGGTGCCGTGGGGGTAGCCTTCCTCTGCCATTTCCTTGGCCTTGTTGTTGGTGGAGTCGGTGCTGTCGAAAATATACAGGTTTTCCAGCCAATCCACTCCCGGGGCAGCGGTCATCTGAATGGCCCGGTATAGAATTTCTTTGTCAAAAACAGGTTGATTCACGGATTACCTCCCAATTTTTCTTCAAGAGCGGCAATGTATTCCGGCCCGGTGCCGCAGCAGCCACCTAAAATGGATGCGCCGTTCCGCGCGCAGGCACTTACGATATCCGAAAATTCCTCCGGTCCCATGGGGTAGTGAGCAAGCCCGTCCGGCCCGATTACCGGGACTCCGGCATTGGGCTTGCAAACCAGAGGGCCTCTTACGAAGCGGCGAAGCCTGCTGACAAGGCCCGGAGTCATGGCGTCGGCGGCAACACAGTTGAAACCTACTGCCGAGGCACCGGCCTCCTCGAGACTCCGCAAAATGGGCCCCGAGTCCCGTCCGGAGAACAGGGACCCGTCGGCCTGCATGGTGAAAGTGTACAGGGCAGCACCGGCCCCCTCCAGCTCAGCGGCGGTGAGGATGGCTTCTGCTTCCGTGGGATACATCAGGGTCTCCGCAGCCAGCAGGTCCGCGCCCCCATCGATCAAGCCCCGGATCTGCCGCCGGTAGTTTTCCACCAGCAGGTCAAAATTGCCCTCATCCCAACTGTCCGTAAAGGCTGCCAGAGTTGTAAGATTTCCGGCAACCAGACAACCGGGGGCTGCGGACCGGGAAAGGGCTACCAGCCGGGCATTGAGACGTTCCGTTTGCTCTGCCAGTCCTACCCGTGCCAGGGCAATGGGCTGGGCCTGAAAGGTAGGGGCATAAAGGATCCGGGACCCGGCTTCCGCGTACCGCCGCTGCAGATCCCGCAGAGCCTCGGGATGATCCAGAATCCAGCTTTCGGTGCAGCACCCCCGGGGCATGCCCGCCTTTTGCAGATTGGACCCGGTGGCTCCGTCCAGCAAAATCGTTCCGTTGCTCAAAAGGGTATGAAATTCTTCTCGCGTGAGCATTTCCGTCACTCCTTAGGGAAATTGTAGTTTATATTAGCACCGCACCCCTTGCCCCCCGCATTTATGAGGGGGGTGGCCCGAAGGGCCGGGGGGAGAAAAAAAGAACTCCCCCAGTCAAAAATCGGTTCCGAAGAGCCGATTTTTGCCAGCCCCCTCTTGAAAAGCGGGGGCCGAGGCGGCTTCGCCGCCGG
>JAFVWL010000085.1 GCA_017501695.1 Oscillospiraceae bacterium | reverse complement strand
TTGGTGATTTGGGCAGAAGATTTCGGCTCAGAAAAAGTTTTGGAAACGGCAGAATACTTTGTGTATTGTGGCGTTTTCAAAACGCGTTTATGGGGCGAAAGGTTCGCCCAAAACCCAAAAGGGGAGTTTTTAGAGGTGCCCTTTAGATTTTCGCAGGACCACAACGCCCCAGGCCGCCAGGGCGATGACCAATACCGCATCGATGGCGAACATCACCGTTTGCCAGACGGGTGTGCTGTAACCGTCCACAACCGTAGCCATAACATTGGAATTGACCACGGTGTAGAGGATGTTCTTGGTGGCCTGCCGCAGCAGGGACACCTGTGTCGCGTCGTCCTCCATGGTAAAGGTCTTGGCGTCCTGGGTCAGGAACAGGTCGCCGCCGGCGCGGATCATCATATCCACATAGGTATAGCGGTTCATGGAGTAGTCCGTAATGACCATGCCACGGAAGCCCCATTCATTCCGCAGCACTTCCGTCAGCAGAGCATAGCTTCCGCCGGCCCAGGTCAGGCCCAGACGGTTGAAGGAAGACATCATACCCGTGGCCCCACCTTCCGTGACAGAAAGCTCAAAGGGCTTCAGGTAGAGCTCCCGCATGGACTGCTCATTGGCCCAGACCAGAATGCCGTTGTACTCCCGGTCCGTCTCCTGGTCGTTGACCGCGAAGTGCTTCACATAGCAGTACACACCCTTGGTCTTGGCGCCCTGGACCACCTGAGCGGCAAACTTACCGGAGAGCAGGCCGTCCTCGGAATAATATTCCCAGTTGCGGCCGGCAAAGGGACTGCGGTGGATATTCACAGCTGGAGAATACCAGCCGGAATAGGGCATTCCGTCGCCCTTTTCGTTGCCAACCAGGCTCTCCTCGCCTACCATCTGGCCGAATTCATAGGCCAGATCCACATTCCAGGTGGCACCCATGACGCACTCGGCCATGTAGGCACAGGTGTCGTAAACCACGGATTCGGAAAGGAAGCTGGTAAAGCCGCTGGGGCCGTCGGAATCGGTGGTCAGAGGCTTGCCCACCACACCGTCCACGCCCTCCACCGCATTGGTGCGGAAAGCGCCGTAGCCTACCAGAAGCTTCATTTCATCCAGAGAGATCTGATCCAGCAGGTCCTCCCAGCGGGGATCATCAAAATCTGCCTGGCCCACAAATTCGCCGTTTGTATACAGCATATCCCGCAGGGAGATCCCGTTGTTCACCGGCTCAGTGGCAGGCATTTGAGAAGCGTCCACCTGCCAGGGCTGACCCTCATCGGTGCCCCGGTAGACACGCTTGATGGAGTTGCCCAACGCTTCCTCCAGCTCCGCCGTCAGAGTCCGGCGGGCATCCGTCAGGTAGGCCTTGGGCAGGGTTCCCTCAAAATCCGTGCGGGACACGAAGGAGCCGTAGGTCAGGTCGCCGTAGATACCGGCGCTGACATCGTCAAACCGGTTCTGAATTCTGTCGCCCCAGAGCTTCACACCGGAAGCCACAGTGTAAACCGCGGAGGCTTCGTGGGTGTGGGCATCGGAGGACACGTAAATGGTATAGTCGCCGGATTCCAGCTCGTAGCCCTTGAAACCGTTGCCGTTGGCATCGGCGTAGTCATAGGAAGCCATGTCGGAAGCCTTCAGCTCCAGGGTCAGGGTGTCGCTTTCGCCGGGATTCAGCAGCTTGGTCTTGGCAAAATCGCCCAGGACCACATGGGCCTTCTCAATGCCGCCGGGGGTATAGGGGGCAGAGTAATAAAGCTGGACCACATCCTTGCCCGCCACAGCGCCGGTATTGGTCACGGTGACCGTAGCGGTGATGGTGTCATTTTCAGAAACGGCGCCGCCGGAAAGCTGCACATCCCAGTCAAAGGAGGTGTAGCTCAGGCCATAGCCAAAGGGATAGACCACGTTTTCGGCATACCAGGCTTCCCCATCTTCATAGCCCCGGGTCTCATAGTACCGGTAGCCCACATAGATGCCCTCTTCATAGTTGACGAAAGCAAATTCAGACTGGGAGCCGTCGGAATTCAGATAGCGGTTGCCGTACTGGCTGCCGTAAATGCCGGTATTGTACCAGGTGGGATCCTTTGTAAAGTCCACTGCCCAGGTATCCACCGTGTGGCCGGAGGGATTCACATTTCCCACCAGCACATCGCCCAGGGCCATGACACCGGTAGAGCCGGGCAGGCCCATCCACAAAATGGCGTCGATCTCGGGATCGTTCTGCAGGGAGCCCAGTTCCATAGTGGTGCCCACGTTCAGCACCACAATGACCTTGTCGAAATTGGCCTTGGCCTCTTCGATCATAGCCTTTTCATTGGCATCCAGCTCAAGGTAGTGAGAATCCAGGGTTTCCGCGCCGGTTACGGGAGTGCCGCTGCCGAACGCAGACTCCATGGTCCGGGGCAGGTCGAAGCCCTCACCGCCAATGCGGGAGATGACCACGATCGCGGCATCCTTATGACCGGCATAGCTGGCCTTCACATCAGCGGTATAGGAAGAAACTGGCGTTTCTCCGGTGGCAAAGCCGGAAAGCCGCTGACCGGAGTCCATACTGGGATTGTTGGGCCGGCCCTCACCGGATTTGGAATTGTCCTCGTAGAAGCTCTTCAGCGTGGGGTTGTAGCCAATGCCCGCGGCTTCCAGGCTTTCATACAGTGTTTTGTTGACAGAAGCGGTGTTGCCCGCGGAGCCGGAGCCTCCATAAACCAGGTTCACGGAATTTTTGCCGAAAACGCTGACCTTGGGATTCTGGCCCAGGGGCAGAGCATTGCCCTCGTTCTTCAGGAGGGTAATGCCCTCCTGCTCCACCTTGACCACAAAATCCTTGGCCGCGGCCAGGACCTCCGCCTTGGTGGAATACTGACGGTCATACCAGGTATCCCGCAGGTCCTCGGACACGTTGGAGCTTTCGCCGCCAAAAACCAGGCTCAGGGAGTTGGAAACGATGGGCACCGTCAGGCACACCACGTTGGCCACGATTGCCACCACCAAAACAAGGACGGTGACGATCAGCCAGATCCGGGTGCTCTTATTCTTGAATAAGCTCATGGCTCATCCTCCTTACATCACTCGATGTTTTCGGGATGCTCCTCCATAGTCAGGGTCGCGGTGGAGGTCAGCTTGATGGCGTCAAACAGAGGACCGCCGGGGCCGCCGTTGCAATACTCATTGGGGCCGACCTGGAAGGTGATGATGTTCTCGCCCTCCTGGAGCTGAATGTCGCCCAGCTTGAACTGGGTGAAGGTCTTGCCGGTGGTCTTAACCTCAGTGGGAACGGTGATCTCCTCGTAGGTGAAAGCGGTACCGTTGACGGTGATCACAAAGCTGGTGGGGTTCAGCTTCATGGCGCCCAGCTCGCTGCCCAGCAGAACCCGGAGGGTGGCGGTGGCAGCTTCGCTGCTGGTAACCTTATAAGTAATGACACACTTGGTGGAGTGGGTGCTGCCCACATAGAAGCCGTTGGAAGCATCAGTGGATTCCACGATCATGTTCAGGCCCGCAGCCGCGCCGGAAATACCGCCGCCAACCACGTCCTTCATGTAGGTGTACTCGGTTTCGAAAAGATAGGTAGTGCTGTTGGAAGTGGCGGGGTCCGTGGGGGGATCGGTGGGCTTGGGGGGATCGGTGGGGGGATCCGTGGGGTCGGGAGCGGGGCCGCAGGCGGCAAGGGTCAGCATCATGGCCAGGGCGCACAGCAGTGCAAGCAGTTTTTTCATAATGTCTTTCCTCCAAAGGGGTCGACTGTCAAGCCCCAGAAGAGGCTTGACAGTCTGTAATTATCTTATGGTTCGTTCTTACTTCTTCTTTTTGCCGACAAACAGAATGGCAACAATGGCGATGGCACCGCAGACCAGAGTGATGTACATGGGCATCAGTGCGTCGCCGGCGGGTTCAGGCTGCGTGGGGGTGGTGGGCTCGGTGGGCTTGGGCTGAGTGGGAGTGGGCTCGGTGGGCTTGGGAGTGGGGTCCGCCTTAATCTCAATGGTGTAAACCACGGAAGCAGGCTCATAGCCCTCGGCCTCAGCAGTAACGGTGACCTTGAAGGTACCGGCCTCGGTGGGAGTGCCGGAGATCTTGCCATTGGCATCCAGGGCCAGGCCCGCGGGCAGACCGGCCACAGAGTAGGTCAGTTCGGAATAAGCACCGTAGGTGTTCAGGGTAGCGGTGGTCAGAACGGGGGTCTCATAGGCCTTGTTCTGGTCGCCGGTGGGGATCACGATGGGCTCCACATCGCCTTCGGCGTTGGTGGTGGTGGGCATGGTGTAGACCACCTTGGCGCCCTTGGGGATCTGCATGGCGTTGGACTGAGCAACCATGTACAGGATGTGCTTGGTTGCGTTGCGCATAGCGGCAACCTGGGTGGCGGTATAGCCTTCGAAGCCCTGGCTGGTGCCCACGTTGCCAATGCCCATACCGGCGGACAGCAGGTAGTCCACACCGGCACGGATCATCTGATCAGCACTGATGGAGCCGTAGATCACGATGTCAGTTACGACAGCGCCCTTGAAGCCCCACTCGTTACGCAGAATATTCGTGAACAGAGCGTAGGAGCCGCCAATCCAATCCTTGCCCAGACGGTTGAAAGAAGCCATGGCATAGGATGCCTGGCCGTCCTCAACGGCGATCTGATAGCCCTTCAGGTAGAGCTCACGGGCAGTCTGCTCGTCCACCCAGGTGGACATACCGGAGGTAGCCGTGCCGTCCATAGTGCCGCGGTAGCCGGAGATGCCAGCGGCACCGAAGCCAACACCGCCGCCGTCATTGTGGAAGGCGAAGTGCTTCATGGAAACGTAGCAGCCCATGCTCTTGGCACCCAGGGACACATTGGCGGCCAGGATACCGGTCAGGACGGGGTCTTCGGAGTAGTATTCGGTGTAACGGCTGTCGAAGACGGAGCGGTGGATGTTCATGCCGGGCGCGTACCAGCCGGTGTAGGAGTAGGTCATGCCGGATTCCTGGGTGCTGTTGCCCCACAGGCCCTGCTCACCGATCATAACACCCATGCGGTACAGCAGCTCCTTGTTGAAGGTGGAGGCGATGACAGGCTCCGCCGCGAACTGGTTGAAGGAATTCTCGGCATCGGTGCCGGTACCGGTCCAGCCCTTGGGACCGTCGGTATCATGGGAGTAAGGCTTGCCGATGTAGTCGATGTTGATGGAATGGAAGCCGCCGTTGTTGATCAGGTCAGCCATCTCCTCGATGGTGAGCTGGTCAATGAGCTGATCCCACATGGGATCGTCATAGTCCTTGCCAACCAGGTCAGCCAGCTTGATGGCAGCCTCAGCGGGACGGGTGGCGGCATCCGCCTGAGTGGGCATCTCGGAAGCATACCAGGGATCGCTCTCGTCGTCGCTGACGACGTAGGTCCAGGCAGCGTACTCCTCGGGAGTCAGCTCGATGGTCTCGGGAGCGGCGGTGGGCATGGTGCCGGCAAAGTCCGCACGGGACAGGCGGCTGTCGGTGACGGCCAGGTAGCCCTCGGTCACATCGTCGAACTGGTTGGTGATGGCGAAGCCGGTAACGGAGGTGTTGACCAGCTCCTTGGCAGCCACGGTGTAGTCGATGGTCTCCACGGCTTCGTGGGCATTCTTGGCGATCTTGACGGAGTAAACGCCATCGTCCAGGACGTAGGTCTTGTCGGTGACGTAGTCATAGGAAGCCATGTCCTTGACATCGATGGTCAGGGTCACGGTCTCGCTCTCGCCGGGGTTCAGCAGCTTGGTCTTGGCGAAATCGCCCAGGACCACATGGGCCTTCTCGATCTTGGTGGGATTGGTGGTGGCGTCGCCGTAGGGAGCGGTGTAGTACAGCTCCACCACGTCCTTACCGGCCACATCGCCGGTATTGGTGACGGTGACCTCAAAGGTCAGGGTGTCGGCAGCGGTGATGCTGCCGGCGGGGGTAACGGGCTTCACATCCCAGTCGAAGGTGGTGTAGGACAGGCCATAACCGAAGGTGTAGACCACATTGTCGTTATACCAATCCTCGCCATCCTCGTAGCCACGGGTCTCGTAGTACCGGTAGCCCACGTAGATGCCTTCCTCGTACTGGACATAGTAGGTGTTGGTCAGCTCACCGTTCACGGTGTAGCGGCCGTAGCCGTTGATGGCATCGCCGGTCTTGTTGAAGTTGGCATAGGCAGGATCCTTGGTGAAGTCCACAGCCCAGGTATCGGAGGTCCGGCCGGAGGGATTGACCTTGCCGGTCAGGATCTCGCCCACAGCGATGAAGCCGTTGTCGCCGGGCTCGCCAATGCACAGGACCGCGTCGACCTTGTCGTTGTTCTTCAGGGCCTGGATTTCCCGGGGACGGGAGGAGTTGATCAGGACCACCACGGTCTCGAAATGCTCGGCGGCGTAGTCCACCAGGGCATACTGCTCAGCGTCGTAGGCCATGGAGGTAGAGGCTTCGCCGGTCATGCTCGTGGTGACACCGGAACCCTGATGCAGCACGATGATGGCGGCATCGCCGTAGGCGGTCAGGGAATCGGCCCACTTGGCCTGCTCGTCAGCCAGATTGGCAGCGGCGATGGCAGCGTCGGAAGCAATGGCCTCATCAGCCAGCCAGGCATCGTAGCTGGCCTTGACGGTGGGGTTGACGGTGATGCCGGCATCGGCCAGGCTGCCGTAGATGTCGGCCTTCAGGTGGACCAGACCACCGGAGGTGTCGCCGCCGGCGGCACTGCCACCGGCAGGTGCCACGGAGGCATAGCCCAGAACCGTCACATTGGTGCCGGCCAGGGGCAGGGCATTGTTTTCGTTCTTCAGAAGGACCATGCCTTCCTCAGCGATTTCCAGATTCAGCAGTGCGCCGGCGTCTCTGGCTTCTTCCTTGGAAGCATAACCAGATTCATAGACCGCGGCATCCGCTGTCAGGGCAGGGGCGAAGCCGGTCAGAATCAGGCACAGAGCCAGAGCGATGACCGCAACGCGGGACAGAATGTTGCTCTTCATATTTTTCCTCCTAATTTGATTTAGACGGTCTTGTCCACCATCTTTTTATACAGTATCAAATTTGCAATTGGAAGAAAATATGTCTGGCAAGATCTGCATTTTTTAGGCAAGATCTGCACAAGCGCATAACCTCACACCTGGTTTTTTGTTGAAAATAACAACACCGCTGGATCACAGCGGTGTTGTCGTTTGATTAACGGGAAGGATGATCTGAAGTGTAAAAATGTGGTCCCGCAGGTCCACCGCCATGCTCCCGCCGTATTTCTCGGCAAGGTAACGGATGGATTTCAGGCCAAAGCCCCGTTGTCCCGGTTTCCCCTTTGTGGTCACAGGCAGGCCGTCCGCCATCTCCGGTGTGTCCTCGCAGTAATTGTTGGTTTGGATACAGGTAAAAGCATTGTGTGTGGTAATGGTCAGGCTGATGACCCGTTTTTCCGGGTCGTCAAACCGGTCCACGCACTCTATGGCATTGTCGATGGCGTTGCCCAGCAGGGCATACAGGTCCGGGGTAGACACAAAGCTCAGGTTGCCCCCATCCACCGCACAGCTCAGCCGGATATCCCGGTGGCTGCAAAACAGACATTTTTCGCCCAAGATGGTATTCAGGACCTCGTCATCACAGTGGACCAGTTCGTGATACCTGGCAATATTGCGTTCCGCCTCTTCGATGTACGCCCGGCGCTGCCCCGCATCGATGGTCTTCAGCACCTGCAGATTGTGCTTCAAATCATGGCAGGTCCGGTTGATGTGGTCCACCATTTCTTTGGACAGAGCATACTGCCTGGCGCTGTTTTGCAGGATTTGTTCGATGACAGTCTGCTCTTTTCTGGCCAGAATCACATTCAGTGTTCCATGCTCCAGCCCCAGAATCATCAGGCAGACCACAAGGCCCAACTGTACCGCCTGAAGCTCAAGGCCCGGTGCGTTCCAAAAGAAGGTCTGGCAGGCAAAGGTGCAAAAGATCAGGCCGATCAGCATCATGACCTGAAAGAATACGCCCTGGGCCATGCCGGGCATGATCCTGCCTTCACAAAGTGCCAGCTTTTTGGCGAACAATCGCCAAAACAAGCCAAAAACAACGACGCTTGCCCCCAGACTGACCAGCACATACAACAGCAAATTCTGTGTCAGTTCTTTCCATAGATGCAGGGCCAGAAGTTCATGAATCAGGATATATACAATATGCTGCATCGCATATCCGGAGATGCAGATGAATAACGCATCCGTAAAGGTCAACCGGAAACACCACAAACTCACCCCGATGGTCAGCAAGGTCAGCACCACATACCAGCCTCCTACCAGGCAGCGGAACACGTTGTTCTGCAGGAGCGAATCCATCTGCAAAATCAGAAAATATCCCTGCGAGAGGAGCGACATCACCAGCCAGCATACCACCACCCGGAACACGAAATTCTTACGCTGCTGGGCAAAGGGCAGTAACAAAACAAATTCCGCCGCCAGCAGCTCCCAGACAAACCGCAGTTCTTCAAATACAGCAACCGTCATGCCATCCCTCCCAAATAACGGGCAAAGGCATTCATAAACTCCAAACGCTTTCCCCGGCTGATCTTCAGCCGCCGGCCTCCGATCAATACATCCTCTTTCTCAATGGCCTGGACATGCCGCAGGTTCACCAGGATGCCGGAATTGCACCGGGCAAACCGAAACGGTCCCAGTTCTTTCTCTGCCTGGGTCATGGAACCCCGGACCTTCCAGTTCTCCCTATTCGTGCAGTACATGAGATAATGGAGGGCAGATTCAACATACAGTATCTCCGAAACCTGAAGGGAGATCATCCCTTCCGTCGTCTGCAGCGAGATGACCGCATCCCGGTTCCGTTGAACATAGCGGCTGGCTTTCTGCATTTTCAGTGCGAAATCCTGATAGGACAAAGGCTTCAGCACATAATCCACCGCCTCCACCTCATACCCCGCCAGAGCATACTGCGGCATATTGGTAACAAACATGATCACGATACGGTTTCCCTTTTGCCGAAGCTTCCGGGCCGCGTCTATGCCGTTGATCCCAGGCATATCGATATCCATGATCACCATGTCGAAGGCGCTGTGGTTGCTGCTCAAAAAGGATTCCGCGTCCGAAAAGTACCAGAAATCGTTTTTTGTCCCGGTCTCCTGCCCATAGCGCACCAGATATTCCTTCAGACGTTTGACATCATCCAAACAGTCATCCACCATTGCGATCTGCATAGCAACACCACCTTTTGCCACTATTATAAAGATTTTTCATCGAAACGCAAGCATATTCTGATATACAATCACGCCATATCATAGCAATATTGCAGTTACAGCAGCGGCATCTGAAATTTGGCAGGCGGCTGTGCCGCCTGCCGGATTATTCCAATGCCTGCCGCAGCTTCTCCAGCGCCCGTTTCTCAATCCGGGATACATAGCTGCGGCTGATGCCGGTGATTTGGGCTACCTCCCGCTGACGCCGGGGCGGGTGGCCGTTGAGACCGTAGCGCAGGATAATGACCTGCCGCTCCTGATCCGTCAGGCACCGCTCCACCTCCCCCAGGACCCGCCGGGCCAATTCGCGGGTACACACCTGCTCCAGCAGGTCCTCATCATCGCTGACCACATCCATCAGCGACAGGGCGGCCCCATCGGTTCCCGTGTCAATGATCTCTGACAGAGAAACATCCTGCGCGCATTTGCGCTGACTTCGGAAGTGCATCAGGATCTCATTTTCCACGCACCGGGCTGCGTAGGTGGCCAGCCGGGCGCCTTTGGTGGGATCAAAGGTGGTGATTCCCTTGATGAGCCCGATGGTGCCGATGGAGATCAGATCCTCCTGATCGGAAGTATTGGCATAGTATTTTTTGCACGCCTAAAGCTGGCGGAATATGCTATTTTGTCGAAATTTCCGAACATTTTTAAGTAAATGTCGAGATAGATTTCCTCCTTCGTGCTTTCCTTTTTTACGACGATTTTATCAAGAATGGTTGACACCAAGCTGGAATTGATGCCATCTGTGAAGCTGAGTTCTCTGTCCAATGCCGCCCGGATTTTATCCAAATCCAGGGCGGCATTTTTCTGCCGCTCTTCTTCGATCTGGATGGTGGCCAGCTGGGATTCCAGGGTTCGGAGCTGCTGGTTGAAGGCTTCGTTGCGGCTTTTGAACTCCGTCACCGTCAAGGCATCTGCCATGCTTAGTTCCAGCAGACGGTCCTTTTTGGCATGGATTTGCGCCAGTTCATCCTCCACCCGCTGCTTGGCCTTGGAGTAGTCCACCTCTTGGGGAACGCTTTGCAGGACGGCAACCAGGGAGTCGATGATGGTGTTTTTGTCCTTCATCAGCTGCGTAAAGATGTCCGCCATGATCTGATCCAGTTCCTCGCTTCGCAACTGGGGAGCGGAGCAACCTGCCCTGCCCTTGGCCCGATAGACTTTACAATGCCAGGCTTCCTTCTTCCCGGTTTTGTTTTCCAGCAGATGCCTATGGTAGGTGGTGCCGTGTTCCTCGCAGTAGATCTTGCCGCTGTAGGGATAGCGGTTGTGGTAGCTTGCGCCGTTTGCGTGTTCTTTCATTTGCTTGCTCCTCTCTTTGTATATGGCATTGGCCCGATCCCACAGCTCCTCGGATACGATGGCCGGGATGGTTGGATCCGGGTACATGACCCACTCACTCTCATCCAGGAAAGCTTTTTTCTTGGTGCGGTAGTCCAGGTTTTGGGTCTTGTTTCCGCAGTACCAGCCCTTGTATTTTGGGTTCTCCAGCATGTGCCGGATGGTCAGTTGATTGAATTCATTCCCCTCCCGACTGGTGTAACCCATGGCATAAAGCGCTTGAGAGATTTTCCGAATCCCCAACCCATGGTTCGCGTACAGATCAAAAATAGTTCGAACGATCTCCGCTTCTGCTTCGTTGACGGTCATGATACAGTCCTTTTTATCGTAGCCATAGAGCTTGTCATTACCTAGCACCCGGCCGTTTTTGATGGACTGCCGGAAGCCAAACTTGATTCGTTCGGATAGCTTTCTGATCTCATCCTGGGCCACGCCTGCCATGACCACCAGCCGAAATTCGCTGTCTGAATCCAGGGTGTTGATGTTGTCATTCTGGAAGAACACACCCACATTGTAGTCCAGCAGCAGCTGGGTGTACTGGATGGAATCCAGGGTAGAACGGGAAAAGCGGGAGATTTCTTTCGTGATGATAAAGTCAAAGCAGCCTGCCTTGGCATCCGCAATCATCCGATTGAAATCGTCCCGCTTTTTGGTCGTGCCACCGGAAATACCCTCGTCAATGTACCCCGGCACAAAGATCCAGTTCCGTTTGCTCTGAATGAATTCCGTGTAATACTGCACCTGGTTTTCCAGAGAATTGAGCTGGGCATCCATGTCTGTGGACACTCTGGCGTAAAAAGTCACCCGCAGAGGCAGGTCATAGAACGACCTGCCCAGCCGCAGCTCCTGCCTAATCTTACGGACATCCATTTGTCTCTCCCCCCTTTTGCGACTCGCTAAGCACCTCGCTTCGCTCGGTTGCTCGCATGCACAGTGCCTGCGGGAGCTTGTCGCAGCACACACTATACTCGAAGAAGGGCGGCAAGTCTATTGTGGATTGTACCAGACTTAGGGCCTTCTCGTATGTATCTTTTGCTATCAAATCCTGATCCAACAGGGATTTCAGAAGGACATTCATCACGGCTTTTTCTGTACCTGCCATCGGGATCACCTCGCTTCATCCTATGTGACCCCCTTTGCATCCATACTGATTTTCGTTTTCCTTGTGCAATCGCACACCTCCTATTTTGTTCTGAAATCGGCCTAAAACCGTTTTTTCAGTTTTGATTCTCTTCCGAACTTTTTGGTGCTGTAAAAATACGCGAAACCGGTCATATCACCCATCGTGACGCCCATGTTTTTGGGGCGGCTCTAAGGGAATTCGGCTTCTACGGCACCTATCATAGGCACCTAGACCCCTTTACTTGACGCCTAAGGGAATTCTCGCAACAAGTTTGGAATACCCTTGTTTATTTTGGTAAACCCCCGGAAACATGGCGGGCGTTGCCCGCCAAAGTCACATGGGCAAGGTGCCTCTGGCACCTTCCTTTCTCCTGCTTATTTTTCCTCTCTCAGCCTTGTGCTCTTCAAAAGTTCGGGGTTTCCATTCTCCCTGTCGTTTTCGTAGATTCGGATTTGTTTGGTATTCAGGTTCTCACCTGGTATCCACACGGTTTTGTCTCTGTCGAATCACGCAAATCGCCACACCGCCCCACAACGGCCCAATCCGTTTCCCTCTGGGGCTGGGCCTCCAGAAGAAATCTCAAAATCGGACACATGGGCAACACGGGCTTCACGCAGGGATCACAGGTCCCTCTCCACTTCGCCATTTACTCCCGATCCCGGGGACAGGGTCGCAAGGAACGCAAGGGACGCAAAAACTACGGGCCCAGTTCCTGCGTCACTTGCGGCACTTGCGTCACTGGCTCGTCGTACAGCACCTCCACCAGCCGTTGTCCGTTACTGCGGTAGCTGCGGAAGGTCGCTCCCAACTCCCGAAGCTGTTCCCTCCAACAGTTCATCAGTTGTTTTAGTCGCTTTGGTTCTACCGCAACACCGGTGCAGGCAAACACCGCATCCGCCAGTTCCGTATTGCCGCCAGTGAAATGTTCGCTTTGCTTCATGTACTCCAGAAAGGCAAGCATTTCCGGCGGAAGCAACTGCTCCGGCTTTTCCATGCTGTCAGAAACCAGATCCCACACGCATCGTTCCTTTGAAAACCGAAGCTCCAATTCCCGGTACTCAAAATCCCGCCCGGTGCATATCAGTAAGGCTGTGTTCTGTGACCGTTCCTTTTTGTCCAGCACATAGACCCCATCCACCGCACCGCTGATTCCCGTAGTGCCGGACAGCTTGTTGATGGGATCCCGGTCTCCCTGCTTCCGCAAGTGATGCACCAGCAGAATGGTAACCCTCTGAGAGTCCGCAATCCGCTTTAGCTTCTGGATGTCCTGGTAGTCTCCACCGTAGGACGGCTCTCCACTACTACCGCGAACCATTTGAAAGGTATCTACCACAATGAGTACTGTGTCCGGATGCTCCCGCAGGAACGCAAGGATCTGTTCCTCCAGATCATCTGCAAGAGTCCCCGCTGCATTGGCAAAGAACATTTGTGCTGGGCCTTCATCCGTAATACAGCACAGCCGCCGCTGCACCCGCTGCAGCGTATCCTCCAAGCACAGGTACAGGGTTGTCCCCTGCACCGTTTCCATTCCCCAGATCGGTTCTCCCTTTGCGATCCGCACACACCAATCCAGCACCAGCCAGGACTTTCCGATTTTCGGAGCACCGCCCAGGATGCACAGGCCCTGAGGCAGCAGACTGCGGATGCAGAATTGGGGCGTAGACAGTTCCAGTTCCATCAGACTTTCGCCGTCGATGACACTCAGTTTATTCTCCTCCATCTTCTCACCTCCTTCCCCGAACCATGTCGACCGTTTTCAGCACAGCTTCATCCCCCTTTCATGATAAACTCTAACAAAGACATACAGGAAAGTACATCAGTAATGGATCTTCGGGGGAAAGGCCGAAGTTCCATTACCGACAGAGGAACATCATGAAAACAGAGGGACTTTACATTTCACTCTCGCCCGATGGAACAATAAAACGGCACCTCTCCACCAGAAGCGGAGAAGTGCCGTTGCCGGACACGACGATTGCGGACGAGCTGATCCAGTTGTCCGAGCAGAATCATGTTCACTTGTATCAACCCATCAAAGAGCTTTGGGCTCATGCGGGAATAGTTGGTGAGAAGTTGTTTGCGGAGATTGATTTTATCTGTGCGCTGAATAGCTATCTGAACTGTCTACGTGACGAAAACCTGATCCGTCACACATTACTGCTGACACAGTTTGAAGATCAGCCGCACAACCATGCACACAGTCTCTGCGACGCCGCCATGCAGATAGCAGACCATCTAAGTCAGTCCATGGCAGCAGATCTCACCGTGTTCCGGGTTCTGGACGCTCTCAGTAACGGACAGTCAATTAATCCGGAAGATGAATACTTCACGATCAGCAAGTCCACCGCTATCGTGTCCTTTTCATTCAGAGAAACGCTGACGGCAGAGTATCAGTTTCGTTCCGAAGAACATTACTACATATTCCTGCTGCAGAATTTTCTTCTGTCTGACCCAAATATTGCGGTGTGCCAATACTGCGGACGCTTTTTCATTCCAAAGACCAGGAAGAGAACCATTTACTGTGACCGCATCATCCGGGACGGAAAGAGCTGCAAGCAGATCGCACCCCACATGACCCACAGAGAACGAACCGCATCCAACAGAGTCCTGACCGAATACAACCGTGTAAAAGATATGCTGCTCCATCGACTTGACCGCACCTGCGAGGACAAACGAAGTTCTCCCATCGATCTGACCTACGCAGACTTCTGCAAATGGCAGAAAGCCGCATCCGATGCCAGATGCCGTTTCCTCGCCGGAGAGATCACCGAGGAGGAAGCGTTGCAGATCATCCATGTGCCAACAATCCATGAACTGCGGGAAGAAGCCCGATCGAACAGGATTTAGAACGGTTCTATAATAAATGTTGGGGTCAGGCGATGAGCCTGGCCCCATTGTTATAAATAATAGTTGAGCATAGAGACAAAAATCCTTTACAATGAATGTACCCCTACAACCACGAAAAGGAGGTCTCTATGCTCGTGAAAGAT
>JAFVWL010000084.1 GCA_017501695.1 Oscillospiraceae bacterium | reverse complement strand
ATGCGCTGCTTCTGGCCGCCGGAGACGGTAACGCCCCGCTCGCCCAGCACCGTGCCGTAGCCCTGCTGGAATTCCTTGATATTGCTGTGGACATCGGCCAGGGTAGCGGCATTGACCACCGCGGCCCGGCCGGGATCCTTGACGCCGAAGGAAATGTTGGCCTCGATGGTGTCGGAGAACAGGAAATTATCCTGGGGCACATAGGCACAGCCCTCCCGGACGGACCGGATGGTCACATCGTTCACATCCACCCCATCGATGAACAGGGTGCCGTCGGGCACATTGTAGGTCCGCAGGATCAGGTCCACCAGGGTGGTCTTGCCGGAGCCGGTCTTGCCCACCAGACCCACATTCTCGCCGGGGGCGATGGTGAAGGACACATCCTCCAGGGCGTTGAACTCGCCGTCGGGATACCGGAAGGTCAGGTTCCGGAACTCGATGCCGCCCCGGATATCCTTCAGTTCCTTCACACCGGGCCGGTCCTTCACGGTGATCTCCGCGTCCAGCAGGTCCCCCAGCCGGTCCAGGGAGGTCTTGCCCCGGGAGGTCATATCGATGAGCTCGGATACGGCCATAATGGGCCAGATCACGGCGTTGAAATAGCCGATGAATTCCAGAAGCTGGCCGGCGTTGAAATCGCCCTTCCACACCAGGTAGCCGCCGTAGCCAAGGATGACACAGATAACGCTCTCTACGAACATGGTCACCAGGACCCGGAACATGACGGAGGCCTTGGTGTGGTCTATATTGGCCTGCTCATTTTCCACATTCAGGCCCTTGAACGCCCACAGCTCCTTGCCTTCCTTGACGAAGGCCTTGATCACGGCGATGCCGGAGAAGCTCTCCTGGGAGAAATCGGACAGCCGGGAGTAGGCCTCCTGGCGGATGTCCCACTTCTTACCCAACTGCTTGCCCACAATGGTGGCGGAGGCCATCAGCAGGCCCATGGGGATCAGGGACAGCAGGGTCAGCATCCGGTCCATCTGCCACATATTCAGCATCGCCAGAACACCCAGCATCACCGCGTCGAAGAACATCATAACGCCCCAGCCGAAGCATTCCTGGACCGTATCCAGGTCGTTGGTGAACAGGCTCATCAGGTCGCCCACCTTGTTGACCTGGTAGTATTCCCGGCTCAGGTCCTTGGCATGGTCGAACATCTGGTCCCGCAGGCCCTTTTCCACCAGAATGGCGGAGCCAAAGAAGCAGACCCGCCACAGGAACCGTCCGAATACCATGGCCAGAATGACCCACACCATGGGCATACAAATATGATCCAGCACGAAATCAAAGTCAAAGACCATCCGGACGCCGTCCAGCTCCACATAGCCCATGTTCATACCGTTGACCACCATGCCGTAGAGCTTGGGAATCTCCAACTGCAGATAGTCCACCGCCACCAGCGCCACCAGGCCCAGCAGCAGCATGGGACCGTACTTCAAATAGTACTTATTGATATGCTTGCCGAAAATCATAGTTTCCCTCCTTTTCGTCAGCTAACATTGTTGCTGATTATAGCACAAGTGTTCACGGAATGGAAGAGGGTATCCAAAAAAACTTGCGCCCGCAACTAATTAATTTTCCACCCTGTTGCAGGGCATGGTCATGACCACCCCGGCAACGGTAGTTGCCGGGGAAAGAGAACGGATTGCCACACCAGTCTGCGGACTGGTTCGCAATGACAGTTGTTGTCGTTTCCCAATTGCGCCAAAGTCGCAGGGGAGGGTCTTGACCCTCCCCTGAACGTGATTCCAATTAATCAAAGGCAAAGCCCAGATAGGCCGGGCCTTTTCCGCCGTCGAAGCTGCGGTACATGGCAAAGGCCCGGGTTCCTCCCGGGATCCGGAAAACGCCCCGGGCTGCCCCCAGGGTCTTCACCACCCCCGGGGCCTGGGACACATCCCCCAGCAGCTCCCCTATGACTGAATCCTGTTCGTCCCGGGTCACCCAAAGCACCAGCTTCGGCCCGGCATAAAAATCTCCCAGAACCTCCAGGAACCGGAGGTTCTCCCCCTCCTGGATCAGGCCCTCCGGAGGCAGAAGCTGCCGCCGCAGGGCGGCATAGGCTCCCGGGTCCACCGGCTCCAGGGCTGTGGCAGTCTCCCCGGCAGCGCAGGCAAGCTCCCCCACGGAAGCACAGGTTGCATACCCCAGCCTTTCATAGAACCGGAACAGCTCCGGCTCCCCGGGCACCAGGATCGCCCCGGCATAGCCCTGATGGGTCAGGCTTTCATGGAGGTGCTCCATCAGGGCCCGGCACAGGCCCCGGCCCCGGTGGCTTTCCGCCGTAGCCACGGCATAGATATAGGCCACCTTTTTTCCCGCGAGGCCGCAATCAAACCAGTACAGGGCGGCGGCAGCATCCCCGCCCTCCCGGATCATCCGGCACCGCTCCGGGGCAAAGGCCGCGGAGAAAAACAGGTCCAGAAATTCCTCCGAATCCCCAAAGGCCTGCCGCCACAGCCGCCGCAGACCGGGAATATCCCCGGCATTGGGTTGGTCAATAATCATATCCGTCCTCCAGCAGGTGGGCCCAGCACTTTTCCATCAGGTGGTGGGGCTTGTAGGAAAGCTTTGCCTTCCGCAGGCCCTCCAGGCCCAGGTCATCCTCCCGGTTCAGGAACCGGACCTGAGGATGTTTTTCCCAGATATACCGGGCAAACTCCCGGTTGACGGCGGCGTAGGCTCCGTCCACATCGGCCCGGGCCTTTTCAAAATTCACATCAAAGGTATCCGGAGACAGGGGATTTCCCAGGGTCAGGGCCAGAATCTCCCCATCCTCTGCCAAAAGCAGGCCCTCCATGCCCAGAGCCTGCCGATGCCGCAGGGCCTTAAAAATGGCGGAGCGCTCCATGAGGAAATCGGCATAGGGGTCCTCCTCCAGCCGCCGGGCATACCACTGCTCCACAAATGCCGCCGCCCGGTCCGTGTTTTCATCCGACAGGATCTCCACAGTGCAATTCGGATGGGCCTGCCAGAAACGGTTTACATGGTTGCGCTTTTTCTGGAGCTTTTTGCCCCGGAGCTCCGCCAGGTCCTCAATGTCATAGACATAATCAAAGGTATCCCGGGCACAGTGGAACCGCCACATTCCGGGGTACATCCGTTCCAGAAGCTCCGTCTCACCCCGGACCAGCCCCGTCAGGCGGCAGGGTATGCCCCGCTCCCGGGCATCGGCCATGATGGCCTCCACCACAGGGCCCAGGTCCCCGGGGCCCACCGGGAACGGATACACGGATTTGCCGTTGAATTGGGAAAACAGCACCAGCCGGTCCCCCAGGAAGGCCCCGGCCTGCCGTCCCCAAAGGTACAGATTGGCAAAGGAGTATTCACAGCCCCGGGGATCGCCGGCCATGAGATACCGGTCGTAGAGAGGCTTGTCCTCCAGTTCAAGGGGTTTAAAAGAAATCATAATCTCACATCCTTTGATAGTTATTGTACCATAAAAGGAAAGCCCCATGCAAGAGGGAACACCCCGCCCTGCTGCGTCATTGTGAGGGAGCACCGCGACCGTGACAATCCCCTATTCCGTAGCAGCCAGCCACCGAAAAGGATGTCATTGCGAGGAGCGAAGCGACGTGGCAATCTCCAGCACCGATGAACGAAAAATACCGGACCAATTAACATCGGACATTTTCGATGAATCCCGGATTGACAGATTTCCCGGCATTCCACCAGGAGATTCCCACGGGCACCAAGTGCCCTCGGAATGACACGGTGATCGGCAGTCGGGTGCGGGTCTGGGAAGCCCCGCCCTATGAATGCCGGCGGCACCCCGCAGCAATCCGCGCGACGTGCCCGCATGTCCGTTTATAGCGGACTTTTTCAATTCTACTGCCAGTAGAGTCCTCTACAAAGGGACAAAACCCGCCTCTACGACCTCTACCTATGCTCGCCCCGGCTTGACGGTGTTCACATTTTCAGGTAAAATGGAAACATCAAATCCAGAAAATAACCGGGGTTTTTCCAGAAATCCCCTGAAAGGGTCATTTTTTATGAATTTCAAAATCGTTTCCGACTCCTCTGCCAATCCTTTCCGCATTGACGGCATCACCGCCGTGTCCGTGCCCCTGAAAATCGTGGCCGGCAACAAGGAATGGGTCGACGATGCCAGCATGGATCTGGACGACATGGTCGCCACCCTGAAGAAGCACAAGGGCAAGTCCGGTTCCTCCTGCCCCAATGTTCAGGAATGGCTGGACGCCTTCCAGGGCGCGGACAACATCTTCGCTCTGACCATCTCCAAAAACCTGTCCGGCAGCTACTCCGCCGCCAGCAATGCCGCCGAGGAGTACATGGCCGAGAACCCCGGCAAGAATGTCTTCGTGCTGGATTCCCTGGCAGCGGGCCCGGAAATGATCATGCTGATGAACCGGCTCCGGGACCTGATCCTGGAGGGACTGTCCTTCGAGGAAGTGAAGGAGAACATCATCGAATACCACAAGAACCTGCACACGCTGTTCTGCCTGCAGAGCATGACCAACCTGGCCCGGAACGGCCGGGTCAGCATTGCCGCCGCCACCATCGCCGGTGTCCTGGGCATCCGGGCCGTGGGTGACGTGCAGCACGGCCAGATCACTCCCATCCACAAGCCCCGGGGTCAGAAGAAGGCCACGGAGGCTCTGGTGAAGATGATGGAGGAACGGGGGCTTCAGGACGGTATGCAGGTCCGCATCGCTCACTGCTACGGCCTGGAGAACGCGGAAATGCTGAAGGCCAAGGTCCTGGAGAAGTGGCCCAACTGCTCCGTGACCATCGAGCACACCGGCGGCCTGTGCAGCTTCTACGCAGAGACCGGCGGCCTGATGATCGGCCTGGAGGGCGGTCCTCACCATTATAAATATTGAGCTACATAACGGAGGACGCCGGGTGCGTCCTCCGTTTGTTTTTCCTTGCATTATGGGCAGTCATACGGTAAAATAAGGAAAATACGTCACGGAGGTTTTGCCTATGCCGAACACGCCAACCGCCTACAAGGGAACCGAGCCCTATATTTTCATCAGCTACGCCCACAAGGATTCCGAGACCATTCTGCCCTTGATCCAGGGACTGCAGGACCGGGGCTTCCGGGTCTGGTACGATGCGGGCATCGAGGCCGGCACCGAATGGCCCGAGTATATCGCGGAGCATCTCAACGGCAGCGCCTGCGTCATTGCCTTCATTTCCCGCAATTCCGTGGAATCCCACAACTGCCGCCGGGAGATCAATTTCGCCATCGAACTGCGAAAGGAACCGCTGGTCATCTACATGGAGCATTTGGATCTGCCCCTGGGCCTGCGGATGCAGTTGGGCACCCTCCATGCTCTGTTCTACCGCCGCCACACCAGCGACACTTCCTTCCTGGACGCCCTGGCGGAGGCGGAGGCGCTGCAGCCCTGCCGGGCCAAAGCTACCCCGGCAAAGCCAGCCGTACCGGAACCCATGGTTTTTGTCAAGCAAAAGCCCGCGAAGCAGGAAATCTCCCTGGAGGAATGTCTGGAAAAGGCAGACGCGGCCCGAAAAGCCAGCAAATACAGCGAAGCGGCAAAGCTGTACCGTCAGGCCGCGGACCGGGACAGTTCCGCCGGAATGTTCGGCCTGGCCCTTTGTTACAATGCGTCCGCCTTCTGGTCCGACGCCAACCCCACAGAGGCCGCCAAATGGACCGCCAAGGCCGCGCACAAGGGCCATGCCGAGGCCCAGGCAAAGCTGGGAGAGCTCTATTCCAACGGCAGAGGTGTCCCCAAGGACCTGTCGGAGGCCGTCAAATGGTTCCGTGCCGCCGCGGAGCAGGACCACGGCTACGCCCAGATTCAGATGGGCAAGTGTCTGGAACAGGGTTTGGGTATCCCCAAGAATTATGAGCAGGCCCTCAAGTGGTATGAAAAAGCCGCCGCCAAGGGCTACGTGGAGGCAAAGAAGGGTGTCGAACGCTGCCAATCCAAGCTGAAGAATCCCCTTTCCCGCTTCTTCGGATAACCACGCGTCCAATAAGGCATTTACAACATACATAAAAGGAGACGATCAAAATGTTGGAAGATATGTTTAGCAATGTGGGACCCAAAATTCGCAGATTCGCCATGGTTTCCTTCGTGGTGGAATCCATCGCCGCGGTTCTGGGCGGTCTGGCGCTGATCCTGGAGGATCTGGACGCTTTCTTCCCCGGTCTGCTGATTATCATCGTGGGCATTTTCAGCGCTTACTGGGTGTCCGTGTTCATCGCCGGCATCGGTGAGAACATCGAAAGCACCACCGCCGTCAAGGAAACCAACCAGCAGATCCTGGCGGAGCTGAAAAAACTGAACCAAAAGGCCGTTGCCCCCGCGGTTCCGGCGGCACCTGCCGTTTCCGTCAAGCCCGCTGCGCCCAAGGAGCCGGAGCCCACCTGGACCTGCTATAGCTGCAAGACTGAGAATCCCGTGAAGCTCCAGTACTGCACCAAGTGCCATGCCGCCCAGTCCTGGTCCCAGAGCAAAAACGGCGTTACCGCCGCGCCTGCCGCCAAGGCCCATAAGACCCTGCGGGAGCATCTGGTCTTTGCCTCCAACTATTCCACCGCCGAGGGAATGCAGGCTTACCTGAGCCGTGTCGCCGCGGACAAGCTGAACCCTGACGAAAAGCACGACCTGGCCATCCTGCTGGCCCAGCCGGACCTGCGCTCTGCCATTCGGGATTACCTGGAGCAGAACAACTGAGAAGAAGGAGGACGCCGGCGGCGTCCTCCTTTTCAGCGTGTCAAAAAAGTATCGAAACAAGAATGTCATTGCGAGGAGCCGCCCAAAAGGCGGCGACGTGGCAATCCGCATCCCCTAAAACCTGCGGTTTTAGGCGCACTTTCAGCAAAGATGAAACATTTTGGAGAACGGATT
>JAFVWL010000083.1 GCA_017501695.1 Oscillospiraceae bacterium | reverse complement strand
TCGGATTTTCTGTCCAAATTATTGCGCCACTTTTCGAAGCCCGTGGGAATTTCCCGGCAAAATGGTACGATGTGGTATCCACCTGGAGTTCATTGAAGATGTTCTATGTTAATTGGTCCGGTGGTCACCTGACTTCGGTGCAGGAGATTGCCACGTCGCCGCCTTTTGGGCGGCTCCTCGCAATGACGACAGTTCCGAATCGGCTATAAACAAACCCGGAAAGTCAATGGAAAAAACGGGTCAAATCAAGTATGATAGCTTCGGTATACTATGGGATGAACCCGAAATTAAATTATATATGAGGTGAAACAAAATGGATATTCGCTATTCCTGCAACCAGCGCGATTTCAAGCGTTACACCACCGAAGAGACCCGCAACGAGTTCCTGATCACCGGCCTGTACAAGGCGGATGAGGTTGTTTCCGTTTACAGCCATGTGGACCGCATGGTCACCCTGGGCTGTATGCCTGTCAACGAGGTCGTGTCCATCGACAAGGGCCTGGATGTATGGCATAATTTTGGCACCAAGTATTTCCTGGAGCGCCGGGAGATCGGCATCTTCAACCTGGGCGGCTCCGGTAAGATCGTGGCCGACGGCGTGGAGTATCCTCTGGGCTATAAGGACTGCCTGTACATCACCCAGGGCACCAAGGAAGTGACTTTCGCCTCCGACGACAAGGAGAACCCCGCCAAGTTCTTCATGGCCTCCGCTCCCGCCCACTGCGCCTACGAGACCAAGCTGATCACCATTGCCGAGGCTGCCAAGCGTCCTCTGGGCACGCTGGAGACCTGCAACAAGCGGACCATCAACCAGTTTATCCACCCCAGCGTCCTGAAGACCTGCCAGCTTCTCATGGGCATGACCGCCCTGGAGCCCGGCAGCAACTGGAACACCATGCCCAGCCACACCCACGAGCGCCGCATGGAGGTCTACACCTACTTCGAGATTCCCGAGAACAATGTGGTCTTCCATATGATGGGCGAGCCCAGCGAGACCCGCCATGTGGTGATGAACAACTTTGACGCGGTCATCAGCCCCTCCTGGTCCATCCACTCCGGTGTGGGCACCAGCAATTATACCTTCATCTGGGCTATGGCCGGCGAAAACCAGGAATTCGACGACATGGATACCATCCATACCCCCAACCTGAAGTAAGCACACGGAGCGGCAGCCAAATGGCTGCCGCTCAGCGTGTCAAAAAGTATCGAAACAAGAATGTCATTGCGAGGAGCCGCCCAAAAGGCGGCGACGTGGCAATCCGCATCCCCTAAAACCTGCGGTTTTAGTCGCATTTTCAGCAAGAAACGAAACATCTTGGAGAACGGATTGCCACACCATGAGCGCCCGCAGGCGCCATGCAAGCAAGCAACCGCCCGAAGGACGGCTCAGCGTGTCAAAAAAGTCCCCTGAATAACACGTCATTGCGAACCAGTCCGCTTAAGTGGTGTGGCAATCCCGTAAATTAAGGTAGAAATGTACGATTTTTGACAAGAAATGTTTGAAAATCCACGGGATTCCCACGCCAGTGTGAGCACTGGCTCGGAATGACGTGGTTTTTCGA
>JAFVWL010000082.1 GCA_017501695.1 Oscillospiraceae bacterium | reverse complement strand
AATTGTAGTTTGGCGTAATATGTCCGCGTAGGGGGCGACCCTTGCGGTCGCCCGGCGGCGAAGCCGCCTCGGCCCCCGCTTTTCAAGAGGGGGCTGGCAAAAATCGGCTCTTCGGAACCGATTTTTGACTGGGGGAGTTCGTCTATTTGCTCCCCCCGGCCCTGCGGGCCACCCCCCTCATAAATGCGGGGGGCAAGGGGTGCGGTGCTGATATAAACTACAAGTTCCCACAGGAGGAAAACTATGGATGCGAAATCGGTACAAGCCATTGCGGAAGCGGTGACACGGCTGCTTTTTGTGGAGCTGGAGGCCTCCGGCCGCCATGTCCATGTAACGGCGGACCAGGCCCGGACCCTCTTTGGCCACGGCCTGACCCGGGAACGGGACCTGTCTCAGCCGGGCCAGTTCCTGTGCAGGGAGCGGCTGACGGTTCTGGGTCCCAAGGGAAAGTTTGAAAATGTAGCCGTTCTGGGTCCGGAGCGCAAGGAAGCCCAGGTGGAGATCTCCCTCACCGACGGCAGAACGCTGGGTATTACACCTCCGGTGCGTCCTTCGGGAAATGTAACCGGGTCCCCCGGGGCGGTGCTGGTGGGACCCATGGGCCGGGTGGAGCTGGACCGGGGGGTCATCGCCGCCCAACGGCATATTCACATGACCCCGGCGGACGCGGCGGCCATGGGCGTCAGGGACAAGCAGACCGTGCGGCTTCAGGTATATACGGCCCGGCCGTTGATCTTTGAGGATGTGCTGGTCCGGGTGAGCCCGGATTTTGCCACCTATGTCCATCTGGACTTTGACGAGGCCAACGCCTGCGGCTTCCGCAAGGGAGATCTGGGGAGGATCCTGCCATGATCCGGGCACTGCTTCTGGGGCAGGAGCCGGACCGGGATCTGGGCTTCGCCTACACGGCGGCGGAGCCTTATGATGCGGTGGTCATCGGCTCCTTGTCCCTGGGCCAGCTTCTGTGCTTCCGGGAGGAGCGGGTGCTGGATGCGTTGGGGGAGGGGAAAAGTGTGACCCTGTACACCCCTGGCCTGCCCCAATCCCGGAACCGGGCGTTGGGGGCGGAGATCGCGTCCGCCTGCCGCAGGCTGAAAAGCTGGGGCGTGGTGTTTACGGATGGGGCCAAACGCCGCCTGATCACGGCCCAGGAGGCCCGGGACCTGCGGCGGCTGGGGAAGCTTCCCGGACCGGGGGCGGTGCTGACGCCCCTGGCAAAAGAAATCCTGGAGGGAAAACAATGATCATCGGAACCGTGACCGGGGCCGTCTGGGCTACCCGGAAAGCTCCCTGCCTGGGAGGACAGACTT
Source organism: Oscillospiraceae bacterium (assembly GCA_017501695.1). Classification (GTDB taxonomy): domain Bacteria; phylum Bacillota; class Clostridia; order Oscillospirales; family Oscillospiraceae; genus Faecousia. The sequence continues at coordinate 305 of JAFVWL010000082.1, read as the reverse complement.
TGCTGGTGGTGGAGGCGGAGGGAAAGAGGATCGTGGCGGCGGACCAGGTTGGTGCTGGCACCGGGGACCGGGTCCTGGTGGTCACCGGCACCGCCGCCGCCCGGTTCTCTATGGAAACCCCTGCCGACGCCGTGGTAGCCGCCATCCTGGACCCGGAAGGACGGTAAATTGTAGTTTGGCGTAATATGTCCGCGTAGGGGGCGACCCTTGCGGTCGCCCGGCGGCGAAGCCGCCTCGGCCCCCGCTTTTCAAGAGGGGGCTGGCAAAAATCGGCTCTTCGGAACCGATTTTTGACTGGGGGAGTT
>JAFVWL010000081.1 GCA_017501695.1 Oscillospiraceae bacterium | reverse complement strand
TTGCAGGAATACTGTCCGCAGAAAAAGCGTGATTTCGCATTGGAAACGGAGATCATGGAGTTGTCCCGGAAGTGGTATGAGGACAAGGAACGGCAAATCAATTTTGCTGTGGGAAGCATTGATTTTGAACATCCCTACGACAGACGATTTTTCATCACCAGAGATGCAGAAGGAACGATGCTGGTATTTCTTTCCTTCCTGCCATATGATCATGGAAAGAAGCTCTGCGTAGACCTGATGCATCGAAAGATGGATGCGCCTACCGGCAGCATGGAACACGCAATCATTTCCGTTGCCAGAGCAGTACGGGAAGAAGGCATTGAGGAAATCAGTCTGAACTTTGCGCCGTTGGCAGGAATAGGCACAGGTGAAACTGAAATGACCATTGTGGAAAGGCTGCTGAATGCCATCTTTCAGAAAATGGATGCCGGCTACCACTTCAAAAAGTTACACCAGTTCAAAAAGAAGTTTGACCCAAGTATATGGGAGCCAAGGTATATTGTATATCACAGGAGAATTTCAAAGATCGACCTTGCCATGACCGTCAGCAACACCATGCTTGGCTCAGTGGATCTGATCCTGTATGCCAGGTACAAGTTTTTCCTTATAGGAGAACTGTTCAAGATTAAATGGGAATTTATCACCCGAGGGAAAAATAGGAGGTCACTATGACGATCAAAGAAGCAGTCAAGCAAAGACACATGGTTCGCAAATTTACCGATAAACCCATTCCTGCCGATCTGGCGGAACTGCTGAATGCCAGAATCGCAGAAAACAATGCCGCTCACGGACTGAACTTGAAACTGGTTACAGGCAATTCTGACGGCATCGGTGGTATGGCAAAGATGCTGCTGACCAAGACTGTCCACAGCTACATCGTTCTGGCAGGCAAGGATCGCGCTGATCTGGACGAAAAGCTGGGCTATTGCGGTGCTGATTTGTGTCTGTACGCTCAGACCCTCGGCTTGAACACCTGGTGGGTGGGCGGTATGTTCAGCGGCAAGGGCGCCATGAAGCACCTGGAAACCAAGGATGTCCGCGTCAACGGTGTCATCGCCATCGGCTACGGACAGACCCAGGGCGTGCCCCATAAATCCAAAACCGCTGCTGAGATCAGCCAGTACAACGGCGCTGCACCCCAATGGTTTCTGGACGGTGTGGAAGCGCTGCTTTGCGCCCCCACCGCTCTGAACAAGCAGCCCTACATGGTCAGGGGCGACGGCGACCGGGTCTCCCTCACCGCAGGCGAAGGTCATTTCGCCGGCATCGACCTGGGCATTGGCAAGTACCACTTTGAAGTGGGCGCAGGTAAAGATAATTTCCAGTGGGTGTAGTCATACACGACATGATCCCAACAAAACAGCCGCAGAGTCTTTTCTCTGCGGCTGTTTTTGAAGAAAAAACCTTTCCTATTGCCGCCAGACAGCATCGACCCATACCGTCAGACAACACCTAACAAAACGAACAGAGCAAATAAATCCCTCCTGCGGTGGTGAAATGCGCCGCAGGAGGGATGTTTTTCATTATAGGTACTATGGCTATTATGCTTGGATTTCAGCCAAATTCTTTGGTAGGTCTAGTGACTAGCTATTTCGCAAGTATTACGGTATTGTGTGTGCTACCAAACGTAAAGGAGGTTTGATAAAATGGCAAAAAGACGAGCAAATGGCGAAGGAAGCCTGAGAAAGAGAAAAGATGGCCGATGGGAAGGTCGGTACACCGCAGGAACTGACCCGGTCACCGGTAAGGCGATCATCAAGAATGTCCTTGGCAAGACTCAGGCAGAGGTCAAGGAAAAGCTGAAAAAGGCCATCGCGGAAAGCGGAGAACTGGACATCAAGCGGTCGGGTATGTATACGGTAGGCGAGTGGATGGATCTGTGGTATGAGGTTTATGCCAAGCCGAGAATCCGGGAAAGCACCGCCGTCTACTACAAAATGTTCATCGACACCCACATCCGTCCCAAGCTGGGAGACATCAAGCTGAACCAGCTTCAGACCATGGATATCCAGCGGCTGTACAATGAACTCCGGGAAAACGGCAGAATCCGCAAGGAGATCAAAGACAAACAGCCGGGGCTAAGCGTGTCCTACATCCGGGGGATGCACAATATGCTGAAAGCCTGCCTGAACAGCGCAGTGGAGGAGCGGTTGATCCTGCGCAACCCTGCCGAGGGATGCAAGCTGCCCAAAGCAGAGAAAAAGGAAATGAAGGTTCTGACCCAGGAGCAGCTTGGAAGCTATCTTGCAGCCGCTGACAAGAGAGGACTGCTTCCTATGTTCTTCCTGGAGCTGACCACGGGCCTGCGCAAGGGAGAATTGGTGCCGCTGCTGTGGTCGGATGTGGACGAGAAGAATATGACCATCTCCATCTCCAAGCAGGCATACCGCACCAAGGGAGCGCTGACTGTACAGCCGCCCAAGACCGACAACTCCATGCGTAAAATCGCCTTGTCCGAGGAAACCATGGAGCTTCTGAAACAGGAACACGACAAGCATTCCGGAAATCCCTACCTGTTCCCCTCGCCGGTGACAGGAGGGATGTACCACCCTGATTCGGTTGTAAAGCTTCATCAGAAGATCCTCAAGGATGCCGGGTTGGAGCATATCCGCTTCCATGACCTCAGACACACCTTCGCAACCCTGGCCCTGCAGAACGGCATCGATGTAAAAACTGTGTCCAGCATGCTGGGTCACAGCAGCGCCGGATTCACCCTCGCCACCTACACCCATGCCACAAACAAGGTGCAGGAACAGGCGGCGGCAAAGATGGGGAACCTGCTGAAGCAGGCACTCTGATACTGCAAAAGCACAAAACGGGTGGACAGCAAAAGCTGCTCACCCGGTGCTTTTTCTGAAAAATTTCCCGTTTGGGTCAAATCTGGGTCAAAAGCATTTTACAGTGATTCACACCGCCAGATATTCTGCCCAACAGAAACAGACGAAATTATATTTTTGAATCAATGTCACGGCAGGCACGATTATCTGCCACGATTTTAGATATGTACTTTTGCAACCGCTTATAAAGGAAAAGTTCCGATTTCAAGACGAAATCGGAACTTTATGGGGTGGATGATGGGAGTCGAACCCACGACCTTCAGAGCCACAATCTGACGCGCTAACCAACTGTGCTACATCCACCATATTCTGTTTTTATGCGCCGAGTTGCCAGCTAAGTTGGCACGCCAGGAGGGACTCGAACCCCCGACCTACTGCTTAGAAGGCAGTTGCTCTATCCAGCTGAGCTACTGGCGCATGTTAGATGGAGCGGGTGACGGGAATCGGACCCGCGTATCCAGCTTGGAAGGCTGGTGTTCTACCATTGAACTACACCCGCAGATCCCGGATCTCTGACTATTCAGCCAGAAGATTCTACCACAGAATCGCCCCAATGTCAAGGGTGAAGTGCCAGAATTTCCGGGATTTTTTTGTAGATCACATCCGCCACGGCTCCGTCGTCGCAGTTGCACACATTGTCGAACCGGTCTGCCACCACGCCGTCGGCGGGACAGAAGGCGTAATCCGCCCCCTCCAGCATGGTCATGTCGTTTTCCGCGTCTCCCACGCAGACCAGAATTTTCCGGCCCAGCTTGGCCTGCAGGTCCCGGGCGGCCCGGCATTTGCTGACCCCGTGGGCGTGGATGTCCACGATCCGGGGACCGGCCCGGAAAACCTCAATGGCATCCCCAAACCGCTCCTTCAGCCAGGCTTCCGCCTCGTCCAGCCGGGCAAATTCCTCCGCCGTGCCCTCAAAGAGGCTGGCCACCGTGGGCTTGGTCAGCTTGCCGCACATGGCGAATTTCAGGAAGGGGCCGTAATCGGTGCCCTCGGCGGCATGGGCATAGGTACAGCCCTGGTAGGCACAGAAGGCATCCCAGTCCCCCACCTCCTGGAAGCAGTAGTGGGCATCCAGACCCTGGACCTCCAGATTCAGGTCCGGGAACCGGGCCATGCACTCCTGAATCGTCTCCATCATGGGCAGGGGGATGGGCCGCAGCAGCTCCAGCTCCCGCTTTTCGTAGTTGTAGGCACCGGAGCCGTTGTACAGCAGGAAGGGGGCGTTGGTGGGCACCCGGTCCATATGGGGCCGGAACATGGGGACGCTCCGGCCGGTGTTCACGGTGAACACACCGCCGTTGTCCATAAAATAGCGGATGGCTTCCAGGTTCCGCTCCGGGATCTGCCCGTCCAGACCCGTCAGAGTCCGGTCGAAATCCACCGTCAGCAATACATCGGAATAAATGCCCATAATGATTGTCCTTTCTGCTTTTACAAATGTAGGGACCGGCCTCCCGGACGGTCCGGTCCTATCCACGTCATTGCGAGGCCCGCAGGGCCGTGGCAATCCGTATTCAGTGGCACCAGCCATCGAAAACCACGTCATGCCGACTCGCCAAGAGCCGCCCTGCCGTAGATTATTTGATGACGCCTAGTTTTGTCATTGCGAGGAGCCGCCCCAAAGGCGGCGACGTGGCAATCTCCTGGTGGAATGGTGGTAAATCTGTCCATCCAAGATCCAAAGAAAATGTCTGTTGTTAATCGGTCCGGCATATTACATACATCGGTGCTGGAGATTCCCACGTCGCTTCGCTCCTCGGAATGACACGGTTTTCGTTCCCTGGGTGCGAATGTAGGGGCGGCCTCCCTGGACACCCCGCCCGGCGCCACCGCCGCCGGAAACCTGGCTCCCCCACAGGGGGAGCTGTCAGCGAAGCTGACTGAGGGGGTGTCCCATCTACAAAAGCACACGCCCCCAGTCGCCTTTGGCGACAGCCCCCTCTCAGAGGGGGCCAAGGCGGCACCTCCGCCGGGAATCGTAGAGTGGGGCTTCCCAGACCCGCCGACTCGTTTTCGGACCTCGATGGGCCGAGAAACGAGCAATAATTCTATTTGTTCCACCGAACTGTCGTTCGGTGGACGGCGGCTTGAGGGCAAGCCGCCCTACCGCAGATTATTCAATGACACGGTTTTCGACAGATTTTCCCGGCGACCGAATGAGATTTGCGTTATTCCTTCACAAGGCACACGATGGACTCCACAGTTGTCCCTTTAGGTAGGGAGTCTACCAAGGTGTTTGGTGCATTGGAAGTTGGCTAAACTCTATAAAGCCAATTCCTATTCTATAATTCTCCATCTCATAGATTTAGCAATTGCGTAAGAACCTTTTTTTACTTCTTCCATATTAATGTAAACATCGTCCGACCAAATAATCCAATTTTGGTCATCAAACATAACAGTGGTATTTGTCATATCCCATTGATTATCTTTTATTTGCCACTCTAAAAGGCCCTCGAATTCCAATTCTACAACAGCATCCCAAATACTGGTGACAAGTATTTTGACTACTAACTTTGTTTGCTCAAAATTAAAAGAATGTCCATGCTCTATCTTAGATATTCCATTATTTATATACTGGACACCGATGATATACCCATCGTGCAGTGAGTTGACCTTCTCAAGAAAGTACCGAATATCTTCGCTTGATGTTATGGAGTTATACACCGTTCGTCCTCCTTCACTAAAATCAAGTTTGCCTTTCAGTTGGCTTTCGCTTGCAAATCCTCCGTATGAATAGAAACGCGGATATAATCGTCGGCCTTTTCCCTACTCAAACAAACAATGCTCTCCACATGGGCACACCGGGGAAACAGATCCGCGGCCAGGGCGTTTTTGACCCGGTAGCCCCGGTCCTTCAGCAGGGCCACATCCCGGGCCAGGGTGGCCGGGTCGCAGGACACATAGACGATCCGCCGGGGGGAGAAGCGGTGGAGGGCCTCGACGGTGTCCGCGTTCAGGCCCTTCCGGGGGGGATCTACCACCACCACATCGGGCCGGATGCCCTTGGCTTCCAGATCCAGTGCCGCGGCACCCGCGTCGCCGCAGAAAAAATCCGCGTTTTCAATGCCGTTTCGCACCGCGTTGTCCCGGGCATCGGCCACGGCCTGGGGCACTACCTCCACGCCGATGACCTTGCCGGCGGCCTTGGCCATAGCCAGGGTGATGGTGCCCACGCCGCAGTACAGGTCCAGCACCAGGTCATCCTTGGTGATCTCCGCCTGGGCGATGGCGGCTTCGTAGAGCCGCTGGGCCTGGTGGTGGTTCACCTGGTAGAAGGACCGGGGGGACAGCCGGAAATTCAGGCCGCAGAGGGTGTCCTCGATATAGCCGGGGCCGTGGAGGGTGATGCACTCGTCCCCCAGAATGGTGTTGCCGGGCTTGGTGTTGACGCTGAGGACCAGGGTGGTGAAGCCGGGAATCTTTTTCAGCCGGGCCACCAGCTCCGGCACCTTGGGGATGCTCCGGCCGTTGACCACCAGGCACACCAGAATCTGATGGGATACGGCGCCCCGGCGGACATAGATGTGCCGCAGGAGCCCCTTGTGGGTAGTTTCGTCATAGACGGACACCCGGAATTGGTTGACATAATCCATGACCGCGTCCTTCACCCGGTCCGTTTCCTCCGGCAGGATCCGACAGCGGTCATTTTCCACCACCTGATGGGTCCCGGCCCGGAAGAAGCCCGCATAGGACCGGTTCTTCTGGCTGGCAACAGGGTACTGGGCCTTGTTCCGGTAGCCCTCGCAGGTGGGCGCCGCCAGAATGGGGACGGTTTCCAGATTCTCCCCCGCCATCCGGTTCAGGCAGGTCCGGACCCGTTCCGCCTTCAGCCGGGTTTCTTCTTCGTAATCCATGTGCCGGAAGCTGCAGCCACCGCAGAGCTTAGCCACGGGGCAGTCCCGGCTGACCCGGTGGGGGGACCGTTCCAGCAGCTCCAGGATCCGGCCCGAGGCCCAGGTCTTGGCGGCCTTGTCGATTTTTACCCGGACCCGTTCGCCGTAAATGGCGTTGGGGATGAACACGGCACAGCCGTCGATTTTTGCCACACCCTGACCTTCGCTGGTGTAGTCGGTGATCACCGCTTCGTAAATCTGATTCTTGTTCAGCATGGGGATCCCTCCGGTTTCGCATATCTTGATACCTTATCATACCATAAAATCCCCGGCGGGTAAAGGAAATCTTGCGCCGGAGCCGGGAATGTGGTAAAGTAGGTAGAAAACAGGAAAAAATCACGTCATTGCGAGGAGCCGCCCAAGGGCGGCGACGTGGCAATCCCGTAAAGTTTCCGGAATATCCACGGGATCGCCACGCCAGTTTGCGAACTGGCTCGCGATGACGTGGTGGTCTATACCCGCACAAGAAGCAAAGGAGATCCTTATGACCTACGAACGGTGTGAACTGTGTCCGAGAAAATGTTATGTTAACCGAATCGCCGGGGAAACCGGTTATTGCGGTGCTCCCGGGGTGGCTTTGGTGGCAAAAACTATGATCCACCGGTGGGAGGAGCCGGCTCTGTCCCCCCAGGGCCGCAGCGGCGCCATCTTCTTCGGGGGCTGCACTCTGGGCTGCAAATACTGCCAGAACCGGGCCATCAGCGGCGGTCCCGTGGGGAAGCCCATGGACTCCGCCCAGCTCCGCCGGGCCATGGAGGAACTCATCGCCCAGGGGGCGGAGAACATCGACCTGGTGACCCCCACCCATTTCCTACCCACGGTCCTCCCAGCCCTAGCACCAAAACTGCCGGTGCCGGTGGTGTACAACTGCGGCGGCTATGAGCGGGTGGAGACCGTGGAGGCCCTGAAGGACGTGGTGGATGTGTGGCTGCCGGACCTGAAATACGCCGACAGCACCCTGGCCCGGCAGCTTTCCGGGGCGGCGGATTACTTCCCGGTTGCCACGGCGGCTATCCGCCGGATGGTGGAAGCGGTGGGACCTGTGGCCTGGCAGGGGGACCGGGTGGTCCGGGGTGTGATCATCCGGCATTTGATCCTGCCGGGTCAGGTGGAAAATTCCCTGAAGGTCCTGGACTGGATCGGGGAGAATTTCGCCCCGGGCCAGGTGCTGGTGAGCCTTATGCGGCAGTATACCCCCATGGGCGGCCTGCCCGCGCCTTTTGACCGGCCCATCACGGAGGAGGAATACGACGCGGTGCTGAGCTGGATGTACCTGAACGACCTGGAGGGCTTCACCCAGGAAGCCGCCGCCGCGGACCAGAGATTTATTCCGGATTTTTGAGCAGATTTTTTCGTCATTGCGAGGGCACACAGTGCCCGTGGCAATCTCCAGCACCACAGAAAGATATTCTCGTATCCAATTAACATGGAATCTCTGCAATGATGAGTTTGGCCCTGCAAAATCCCACCTGCTGCCGGGAGATTCCCACGGCCTTCGGCCTCGGAATGACATGACGGAAGGTGGCTGAATATCCACGGGATTGCCACGGGTGCAAGCACCCTCGCAATGACGCGGAAAGGGGCGGACGAGCAATGCTCGCCCCTACGATTGCACAATTTTGCATTCAAAAAAAGACACGCCAAGGGGCGTGTCTTTTTTGCTTATTTGGGTTCCCGGAGGAACATGGGGGTCATCAGGGGCTTTTGGAACCGGCGGCCGAACCGGGCGCACTTGACCAGGAAGGCGTAATACACGTTCTTCCCGCAGCCGTAGAGGGTCTCCACGTTGCCCATGCCCTTGGACAGGATCACATCGGCCTCTTCCATGGCCTGCCGTGCTTCACTGCCCAGCCGGGGCAGCTCCGTGCCGGCGATGTCGTTGCCGTTGTCGATGACCGGGAAGGGCATGCCCACAATGGCCGCGTCCTCCCGGGTGGCGTCGTTCTGGCAGATGCCGCCCCGGACGCAGACCGTGATCTCCACATGGGGAAATTCCCGGTGGAGCGCCTCGCAGAAGACCCGGTCGAAGCCGATCTCCCCGGCGTTGTCCGTCAGGTACAGCAGCTTTCTGCCCCGGGCCAGGTCGGCTTTGAAATCCGCCAGAGCCTGGGCATCCAGGTCCATTTCCATGGCCTTGTCCAGCATCTGCTCCAGCGCTTCAAATTTCACCTGGTCCCCCAGGGCGGAGAAATCCAGGTAATTGCCCAGAATGGCGCACTGCAGGCCCGCCAGCACCGGATCCGCCGCCCGGTCAACCCGAGTCCGGATGGCATCCAGCCGGTCCAGCACGAAGCGGTTGGACCGCTCCTTTTCTGCCCGGTACAGGTCCTGGTCCACATGGTAATACTTTTGCAGCAGGGCCAGGGTTTCGGGGCCCAGAGTGGGAGAGCTGGCGGCGGGATCCATGGTCACCATCAGGTCCATGAGCTCCCGGGCGAAGGCCGTGGCGGTTTCCTCGTCCCCCAGGGAGCGGGCCATTTTGGTGAACCGGTCCAGGTAGCACACCATGCACCCGGAGTCCATGGGGATACTCATACCTTCAGCTTCACGACCAGCTTCTTGTAGTTGGTGGGATTGTCGATATGGACGCCGGGCATATGGCCGTCCTCGGGCCACACCACGTAGCAGTAGCCCTGGGCGATGCGCATGAAGTCCACATGGCCGGTGAACATCTGCTTATCCTTCACGGGATTGTAGTCCTCGGCAGGGGTCAGGGTCTCGGTGGGAGCCCAGCCCATGATCTCCTCACCCTCTACCAGGTACTGGATGTCCAGGTAGTTGCGGTGGGTCTCGATCTTCTGGGTGGCGGCGTCCTTGGTGGCGTTCTGCTGAACCAGGATCTTGTTGCCATCGGACAGGGGGATGGTCCGGGGGGTCAGGTCATCCAGTTCCGCGACAACCTTCATGGCCTCCTCCAGGCCGGGGATGATGGGGGCATATCTGCCCAGGTCTTTCCAGGGACATACGATCATAGTGAATACTTCCTTTCTGAAAATATAATAATTGATGTGTGTAGGGCGGGGTCATGACCCCGCCGAGCAGGTAACAACGAGGGAACGGCAACGATCAACGCAGCCAACCACCGAAAACCATGTCATTGCGAGGAGCCGCCCAAAGGCGGCGACGCACCCCAGGGTGGCCTCTCTTGCCCTTCGGGCAATTCACCTCCTGGCAATCTCCCGGTGGATGGTTGCGAAATCTGTCGACGAAAAGTCATCGTAAATGTACGATGTTAATCGGATAGTTGGCTGCGTAAGACGGTGCTGGAGATTCCCACGGGCTATCGCCCTCGGAATGACAGAATAGCGGGCGGTCACAGCTCCAGCAAATCGCTGATTTTGTCAATTTTGGCTTCCCAATGGCTGGGGTTGCCGAAGCCGTAGGCGGCGAAGATGAAGGGAATCCCCGCTTCCTCACAGGCATCCAGGTCCCCCTGGGTATCACCAATATACGCGCAGGAGGTGATTTCATGCTCCTGCATCAGCCGCAGAAGGGTCTGGCCCTTGGAGGTGCCGGTGTCACCGAAGCACAGATGGCCCCGGATCAGCCCCGTCAGGCCCAGCTTCTGAATGGTCAGCTCCGGATAGCCGCACTGGCTGTTGCTGACGATGAACAGCCGGTGGTTCCGGGCCAGCTTTTCCAGGGTTTCCTTCACCAGGGGGTAGCCCATGTGGCAGGGGTCCTCCTCCAGAAGCCGGTTTTCGGAGTCCATACACCGCTCCATGAGGGCGTAGCGTTCCCCCACGGGAATTTCCGCCAGAAGGATGTCGGCAATGTCCGTCATGGTCTTGCCAAACAGGGCCTTGAGCTGTTCGGCATTGACGCAAAGATGGTCCAGCCCCTCGGCCCGAAGGGCCCGGTTGTAGCCCCGGGCTACCAGCTCCCGGGAATCCCACAGGGTGCCGTCGATATCAAAAATCAAGCTTTCGTAGTGCATGGGAAATCCCCCTTGATATTAGAAATGTGTCGATGCATGCAGGGTAACGCTTTTCCAAATCAGGTAATGACACCTACTGTCATTGCGAGCCAGTGCTCACACTGGCGTGGCAATCCCGTGGTTTTTAGGAAATGTCTGCGTAGGGGCGACCCTTGCGGTCACCCGCCCGGCGGCTTCGCCGCAAGGGAGGGTCAAGACCCTCCCCTACAACTTTTTTGGGTGCAAATGTAGGGACCGGCCTCCCGGACGGTTCGGTAAATTCGGTCAGGCCTCCAGCAATTGCCGGGACAGGTCCAGGAGCATGGGGTCATCCGCGCTGTTTTCAAAGATGACCTCACCCTGACCCGATTCCCGGAGCAGGCCCTCCAGGGCCAGCCGCCGGCAGGTATTCCGGGCGGTGCCTTCGCCGCCGTCGAAAAGCACGGTGTCCGGTCCAATCACCCGCCGGATGGCTGCCGCGGCGAAGGGGAAATGGGTGCAGCCCAGAACCAGGCCGTCCAGCTTCCCACGCCAGGGTCCCAGCAAGGGCTCCAGCAGAGCGTCCATCTCCGGGGAATCGGCCTTGCCGGCTTCCACCAGCTCCACGATTCCGGGAGCCGGAAGCAGAACCACCCGGGTATCCTTCCCATAGTCAGCCAGGAGCCGGTTGAATTTTTCCTCCCGCAGGGTGGCGTTGGTGGCCATGACACCCACGGTGCCCCCGGGGAACCGGAGGGCCGCCGGCTTCAGGGCCGGCTCAATGCCGATGATGATGGTGCCCGGATAAGCCGCCCGAAGATGGCTGATGGCGGCGGCGGTGGCGGTATTGCAGGCCACCACCAGGGCCTTTACATTCCGGCTCAGCAGGTTCCGGGCCACATTTTCGGCCAAAACCCGGATCTCCTCCGTGGGCCGGGTGCCGTAGGGCGCGTTGGCGGAATCGCCAAAGTAAAGAAAGCGCTCCTGGGGCATCTGGGCAACCAGGTGCCGCAGCACACTGATGCCGCCTACGCCGGAGTCAAATACGCCGATATAATCGTCTTTGTGATACATTCTAACACCTGCAGTCTTGTGCGTCAAAGCGAGGGCGAAGCCCGTGGCAATCCCGTGGACGTTTCGCAAGCCTTATGGGATCGCGCGATGACGACGGTTTTCCTTCCATATAATTATCAGTATCATATCAAAATTTCCCGGCGGTTGCAACGGTTCATTGACTTTTTCGTGAAAATTTGGTACAGTAGCCCCACAACAATAGGCAGGAGGCTGGGTTATGGCAGGATATTTGTTTGTCATCGACTATCAGAAGGATTTTGTGGACGGAGCTCTGGGCTTCCCCGGCGCGGAAAAGCTGGACGGCCCCATTGCGGAAAAGGTCCGCGCTTACGGCAAGGGCCGGGTTTTCTTCACCCGGGATACCCATTTCGACAATTATCTCCAGACCCGGGAGGGCAAAAACCTGCCCGTGGTCCACTGTGTCAAGGGCACACCCGGCTGGCAGGTCTACGGCGAAACCGCCAAAGCCCTGGCAGAGGTGGAAGCGAAAGCCATCGACAAGCTGGTCTTTGGCATGGATGTGACGGACCCGGCCACGGCGGCGGTGCTTCCGGAAGCCGCCGACGAGATCGAACTGGTGGGCCTGGTCAGCAACATCTGCGTGGTGTCCAACGCCGTGGTGCTTCAGAGCAAGTACCCCGAGGCCACCATCCTTGTGGACGCGGCCTGCACCGATTCCTTCGACAAGGATCTGCACCATAAGGTCCTGGATGTGCTGGCAGGCTTCCAGGTGAAGGTCATTAACCGTTGATTTTGCCGGAGCATCCGGCTTTAAGAAAGAGAGGAAACCATATGATTTGCAACAAATGCGGCGCGGAGGTCCACAGCAGTGCGGCCTTCTGCGAGAACTGCGGTACTGCCGTGGAGCAGCCCGCCATGGAATTCGATACCCCCGCGGCACCCCGGGACAATGTGATCCTGGGCACGGTAGGCGCCCTGGTGGGCGGCCTCATCGGCGCGGCGGCGATCATCCTGCTGAGCCAGATGGGCGTTTATGCCGCCATCGGCGGTTTTGCCTTGGCCTTCTGTGCCCTGAAGGGCTATGAGCTCCTGGGCAAGGGCCTGAGTGTCAAGGGCATCGTCATCAGCGTTATCATCATGCTCATCATCCCCTTCGTGGCGGATACCCTGGACTGGGGCATTCTGATCTACACTGATTTTATCGATGCGGGCTACGAGATTTCCTACCTGGAAGCTGTGCAGTTGCTCCCCGTTTGTCTGGAAGAGGGCGTCATTGAGATGGGTGACTATGTGAAGAGCCTGCTGATGCTCTACGGCTTCACCGCCCTGGGTGCCGTCACTGTGGTCCTGGATGCCATCAAGAAGAACAAGAAGTAAGAAAACACGCCCGCAAGGGCGTGTTTTTTAGTTGAAAGTTGAGAGTTGAAAGTTTTTGCCGCAGGGCGGAGGACCGGGTAACGATTCCGGAACGGTAACAATCAACGCAACCAGCTACCGAAAACCGTGTCACTGCGGGGAGCTTCAGCGAATGTCCACGGGATTGCCGCGCTTTTTTGCCTGTCTTTCAGGAAAATACAGAAATCTTTTCCACAACTTCACACAAACTTAAAAATTATACACTTTTTTTATTCACAATTTCCGGTTATGATATAGGTACATGATGGTTATATATGATTTTTCTCTCCTCTTTTTCATTTTTCCTCTCCTCTTTTCTTGTTGCAAAAACCGCGGCCTTCGCCGCGGTTTTTGCATTTTCTGAGAAGTCTGGCGCTGCCGGAAATTCGTAGGGTGTGGTTATGACCACGCCGACCAGGTAACGATTTTTGAGCGGTAACGATCAACGCGGCAATCCCGTATTCAGTGGCACCCAGCCACCAATAACCATGTCATTGCGAGCGGCGAAGCCGCGTGGCAATCTCCTGGTGGATGGTTGCGAAACCCGTCGACCAAAGTCCATCGTAAATGTACGATGTTAATTGGGTAGCCGTTTGCATAAGACGGTGCTGGAGATTCCCAGGAGGTGAATTGCCCGAAGGGCAAGAGAGACCACCCTGGGGTGCGGTCCTTCGGACCTCGGAATGACATAACGGGAGATTTCGGAAAATCTACGGGATTGCCACGCCAGTTTGCGAACTGGCTCGCAATGACGCATATTTTTGAAGGACTCGGAATGACGCATCTTTTTGGCCGGCTCGCAGAGATGTGTTTTCGAAAAATTTTCGCTTATTTCAGTCCTTTTTCCATTCGTTCCCGTTCGGCCTGGGACAGGCGCAGGTAATTGGGCGCCAGAGCCGCGGCATCGGCGGATTCGCCCCGGGCCATCATAGCCAGAGCTCCCAGACCCACACCCACGGCCCGCTGGTGCATCCGGTGCTCCGCAGGCATCACCAGATCAGGGATTCGCTCTCCCAAAGTCCGGTAGGTCAGGGCACTGCCGTCACCCACCAGATAAATAGGCTCCGTCAATCCCTCCAGCTCGGCAGCCAGCGCCTCCAGGGCGATGGCCCGGTCCTCCCGGACCCGGGTGATCTTCCCTTGATTTACATAAAACCCGGCGTTGTACACCTGATTCCGCCGGGCATCCATGACGGGGCAAACATAGCCCTGGTAAACGCCCAGGCCCAGAGCCATGGCTTCCAGGGTGGATACGCCCCAGCAGGGCAGCTCCGCGCCCCAGGCGAAGCCCTTGGCGGCAGCCACGCCGATGCGCACCCCGGTAAAGGAGCCGGGTCCCGCGGCCACGGCCACATCGGTGACCTGGTCGGCGGTCTTACCGCACTGGCTCAGCAGGTCCTGGGCCATGACCATAAGGGTCTGACTATGGGTCAGGCCCGTGTTCTGATAGGCTTCGCCCAGAAGCCGGTCCCCCTCAAACAGGGCCACGGAGGCGGCTTTGGCGGAGGTTTCAAAGGCTAAGAGCAGCATGGTCGGTCACTCCTTCGATGGTGATGCGCCGGGATTCGGGCCCGGTCTTCTCAATGGTTACGGTGATGGGGTTTTCCAGAGCCTCCGCCACATTCTCACTCCATTCCACGGCGCACACGCCGCCCCGGTCCAGATAGTCATCCCAGCCGATGTCCCACAGGTCATCGGCGCAGGCCAGCCGGTACATATCGAAATGGAACAGGGGCAGCCGGCCCCCCAGATATTCGTTGACAATGGTATAGGTGGGGCTGGTGACCATGTCGGTATAGCCCAGACCCCGGGCCAGGCCCCGGGTGAAGGCGGTTTTCCCCGCCCCCAGGTCCCCCCGGTAGGCGATTACCGTTCCCGGTGTTAAGACCTCCGCCAGAGCAAAACCAAGGGCTTCCGTCTCCGCGGGAGAGTTTGAATAGTAGTGCATATGAGATCCTTTCTAAAGCCTCCCCCCCCGAGGGAAGGTTCAGCGTGTCAAAAAAGACGGTTTTGCGGCGCAGCCGCTCCCTTCCCCCGGGGGGAAGGTGGCTTCAAAATGTCCCAACACATTGGGGCATTTTGAAGACGGAAGAGGAACGGCGAAATCTGAAAGTTAGAAAAACGTCTGATACTCAGTACAAAACCCAACATTTCTTCCCGCATTCCTCTTCAGTCAGAATCGGCATTATGCTGCCGATTCTGACAGCTTCTCCCCGGGAGAAGCGTTAGGCGCTCTTCACGCCAGAAGGTTTTTCGATAGTCTGAGCCCTCCCTCGGGAAGGCTTTTTTGGTGCTCGGCTCTTCAGGGGAAAGCTTTACGAATTTGTATTCTTTAACCGCTCTGCCTGGTCGGCAGTGGCAAGGCCGTCGATGATCTCGTCAATGGCACCGTTCATAATACTGTCGATCTTATAAAGGGTCAGGCCGATCCGGTGGTCCGTGACCCGGCCCTGGGGGAAATTGTAGGTCCGGATCCGCTCGTTGCGCATACCGGTGCCCACCTGGCTCCGGCGCAGGCCCGAATGCTCGGATTCGATGCGCTCCTGCTCGATCTCATAGAGCTTGCTGGCCAGCATCCGCATACATTTTTCCCGGTTCTGGACCTGGCTCCGCTCCTCCTGACAGGCCACCACGATGCCGCTGGGCCTGTGGATCAGCCGGACGGCGGAGCTGGTCTTGTTCACGTGCTGGCCGCCGGCACCGGAGGCCCGGTAGACCTGCATTTCGATGTCCGCCGGGTTGATCTGCACATCCACCGTTTCCATCTCCGGCAGCACTGCCACGGTGGCGGTGGAGGTGTGGACCCGGCCGCCGGATTCGGTTTCCGGCACCCGCTGGACCCGGTGGACCCCGGATTCATACTTCAGCCGGGACCAGGCACCCCGGCCATTGATCACGAAGTCCGCTTCCTTGATGCCCCCCAGCTCCGTTTCGCTGTAGTTCATCAGCTCGATCTTCCAGCCCTTCTGGGCCGCGTACATGGAGTACATCCGGAACAGGCTGTGGGCAAACAGGGCGCTTTCCTCCCCGCCCACGCCGCCCCGGATCTCCATGATGACGCTTTTTTCGTCATTGGGGTCCTTGGGCAGCAGCAGGATCTGCAGCTCCCGGTAGAGCCGGTCCTTATCTTCCCTGGCCTGCTGGTAGGTTTCCTGGCACAGCTCCTTCATCTCCGGGTCGGACATGAGGGCCTGGGCATCTTCCATATCCGCCAGGGCGGTGTTGTAAGCATGCCAGGCGGTGACGATGGGTTCCAGGTCATTTTTCTCCCGCAGGAATTTGGCCGCCTGCTGGGGGTCGGCATAAAAATCCGGCTGTTCAGACCGGGCACAAAGCTCCTCATACCGGTCCGCCACCGCGCGAAGTTTGTTAAGCATGATGTTCCTCCCTTCGGGAGTGATTTTGTAGGGGATACTTTTTGCGCCATGCGGCGCCAGGGAGGGTCAAGACCCTCCCCTACATAGTTAGTTTTTATCCCAGTTCGTTCTCGCCCTGGATTTCGGAATATTCGCCCTCGGTGCCCACCTGGAAGTAAGCGTCCAGGATGGCCTTGGCGATGGATGCCACAGAGGAACCGCCGCCGGCCTTCTCGCCGTAGACGGCGATGGCGATCTGGGGATTGTCCGCCGGAGCAAAGCACACGAAGGCACCGTTGTCCGAGGCCCCGGTGATGCCCGTCTGGGCCGTACCGGTTTTGGCCGCGATGGTGATGGGATAGTCCCGGAAGGTGGAGTAGCCCGTACCGCCGGACTCATGGGCCACCATTTTCATGCCGGTGACCACGGAATTATAGGCCTCGTCAGAGATGGGCATGGTACTTACCACATCCTGAAGCTGCTTGTAAATCAGCTCCCGGTAGTCCGCGGACACCACCTGGTTCAGGAAGGTGGCCCGGTACCGGACACCCTGGTTGGCCAGAGTGGAGGCATAGACACAAAGCTGCAAGGGGGTAAACCGGTTGTCGCTCTGGCCGATGGAGGACTGGAGCCGGTCCGGTTCATAGAAGCCCCAGTTTTCCTCGGAATAGAGCTTCTGCTTGGTCTCCGCGTTGGCCCGGTAGCCGGTATACTCGAAAACCTCCACACCCGTATCCTCACCCAGGCCCAGGCCCTTGGCTGTGGCATCGGTGACATCCGGGTCCATCCAGTGACCAAGCTGGTAGAAGAAATAGTTGCAGGAGAATTTCAGTGCCTCGGCGGCGTTGATGGCTCCGTGGGTGGTGCCGCTGCTGGAGTAGCGCATACAGCTCAGGTAAAAATCGTCACTGAGCCACCACCGGCCCTTGTCCTCGATCTCCGTCAGGGAATTGATGGTGCCGGAGTCGATGGCGGAGACCACCATGGACATCTTATAGGTGGAGCCGGGGGCGTACAGGCCCATAAGGGCCCGGTTCAGCAGGGGGTTGTTCTCCGCCGCCAGCAGGTCGTTGTAGCTGGAGAAAAAGGCGGTGGGGTCATAGGTGGGATAGCTGGCGCAGACCAGGATCTGACCGGTCCGCACGTCCATGGCCACCACGGCTCCGCCCTCCACATCGTGGCCGGAGCCGGACTCCTTGGCAGCCAGCTCCTGGAAGAGCCGGGCCATTTCCTCCTCCGCGGCGATCTGGCAGTTCAGGTCCAGGGTGACCTCCACGTTGCTGCCGGCCACCGGGGCCGGGTCGTACCAGGTCCGGATGGTGGTGCCGTCGGCGGTGACTTCATCGTAGCGCCAGCCGTCGATGCCGTGGAGGTATTCCTCGAAGGCCTGCTCGAAGCCGGCCTGGCCCACCTCCGCGTCCATCAGGTAGTCAGGGGAGCCGTCGCCATTGGTGTCCACGTTTTGATAGTGCTCCCACTGGCTGGGACTCATGGAGCCCACATAGCCCAGCACATGGGCGGCGTAGGTGGTATAGTATTCCCGGACCGTGGAGGCTTCCACGTTCATGCCCGGGATGTTCAGCTCGGAAATGGCGGCCAGGGAATCGTTGTCCACGTCGGACTGGAACACATAGTTGGACAGGCCCGTGCCGCTGAGGGCCCGCAGGCTCAGCTCATACCGCAGGCCCAGCACTGCCCGGGCATCGGCATCGGACCATTCCTCGGGAATGTCATACCGGTTCCGGAGCTCCTCAAACAGCAGCGGGGCGGTGATGTCCGAGTCCAGGTCCCGGTTTTCCA
This sequence comes from Oscillospiraceae bacterium, assembly GCA_017501695.1. Taxonomy (GTDB): domain Bacteria; phylum Bacillota; class Clostridia; order Oscillospirales; family Oscillospiraceae; genus Faecousia. The sequence goes on along the minus strand of JAFVWL010000081.1, from coordinate 7,041 downwards.
GGAACATCTGGAAATACCGCTGCCAGCTGGAGGAATACTCGCTCAGGGTGTACTGGAAGGGGGCGGTCTTGGTCAGGGGCAGGTGCTCCGTGTATTCAATGCCCAGCTCCCGGCACAGCTCCACCAGGTCATACAGGGACTGGTTGGGATTTTCGGAGTTGGTCAGCACGTAGTGGTTCAGCACCAGGTCATAGCTGGCCCGGTTGCCCACCAGCACGTTGCCGTTGCGGTCGGTGATGGAGCCCCGGGCTGCTTTGACCCGGGTGGCGGTGGTGAAGGTGGTGGTGTTGTCCACGACACCGCCGGTTTCCACGATCTGCAGGTAGTACAGCCGTCCCGCCAGGAAAATCATCAGGGCGCAGACAATGAGAAACATTACGATGGCGCGGAAACGGGTTATTCTTTCCATGTTTCGCCTCCAATTTTGCCGATGGAAACCAGAATGGGATACAGAAGGGGGATTGCCAGGCAGCTCAGCCCGGCGGTGATCAGGGCCACGGTGACCCGGGCGGCATAGGTCTGCTCCACGAACAGGGCCACGCCGAAGACGGTCAGCTCATACACCAGCACCATGGCTCCGGCGCACAGCACCGTGGTGAAAAAGCTCTTGCGCAGGTAATTCTGCCGGAACACACTGGCGATGACCCCCAGCAGGGGCAGCAGCACCACCACATGAACCCCCGGCGCCGTGCCGGAGAACAGGTATACCGTGGCGGCCAGGAGGGAGAACAGGCTGCCGCTGTCCGCGCCCTCCAGGATGCAGACGGTCAAAATGGCGCAGGGCACCAGGTCCGTGGTAGCGCCCCGCAGGTCCAGGCTGCTGAGCATCACGTCCTGGACCACGGACAGGGCCAGAACCACCAGGCTGTAAAGCAGCCATTTGGCGGCGGAAAGCCGCTGCTTTTTGGTCAGATAAAGCTGACCCCAAAGACCGGAATCCTCCCGGTCCGGCCGAAAATCCTTGTCATGTCGTGCCATGGCGCTCACCCGACTTCGTAGGCGGTGATGATGAACACCTGCTCCAGGGTGGAGAAATCCGCCGCCGGCCGCAGCAGGGCGAATTTTGCCACGCCGGTGCTGTCAAAGCCCGCGTCGATGACATAGCCCAGGATCAGGTCCCGGGGATACACGGTGGAGCCGGCGGTGACCACCTGGTCGTTGTTTCGGATGATGGCGGAGCTGGCCAGGTAATCCATCCGCAGCAGGTCCTCCCGGCCCGTGGTGTAGGAGCCGGAGACCATGCCCGTGTAGCCGGAGGTGGCGATGGTGGCGCTGATCTCCAGGGAGGAGTCCAGCACGGTCTTTACCACGGCGTAGTTGTGGCCTGCCTCGGTGACCAGGCCGATGACCTCGCCCTGGGCGGTGATGGCGCACATACCCACCTGGATGCCGGCGTTGGTGCCCCGGTCAATGGTGATGGTGTTGGTCCAGTCCACGCTGGAGCGGGTGATGACGTAGGCGTCCACGGTCTGGAAGTCCTTCCGGTTGGCCTTCAGCTCCAGCAGGGCCCGGAGCCGGTCATTCTCCCGGGCCAGGGCAGCGGCCTGCCGGGCGTCCTCCTCCAGCTCCGCCAGACGGTCCTTCAGGCTTTCGTTTTCCGCCTGCAGCGACTCGTAGTGGAACATATAGCTGTACATCTGCTCGGCCTGGTCCGTCAGGGCACTGGCACCCACCCGAATGGGGGTCAGCACACCCTGAACAAACATCTCCGGCAGGCCCAGGCCCGTCAGATTGCTCAGCACCGCCAGCAGGGCCGCCAATACCGCCGCCACCACCAGAATGATCTTAACTTTTTTGGTGAAATAATGTTTCATAAGAACTCCTTCGGGGGAATGAGGATTTGATATTAGAATTGGGTACTCGTAAATACGTCATTGCGAGGAGCCGCCCCAATGGCGGCGACGTGGCAATCCCGTGGCTTATTTGGAATGTTTCCGCTCTTTCGCGTAGGGGCGACTCTTGCGGTCGCCCGCCCGGCGGCGGAGCCGCCGGGAAATCCTTCTCCCGGGGAGAAGGTGGCCCGCAGGGCCGGAAGTGGAATGCGGGCGGCAACCTAACGATTCGCACCACCCTCCAAACCTACTCCGTCCCCCCGTCATGTCATTCCGAGGGCGAAGCCCGTGGGAATCTCCTGGTGGAATGGTGGATGATTTGTAGTCCAAAGTCCATTGTAGACGTTCGATGTTAATTGGGTACCTGGTCAAATAAGACGGTGCTGGAGATTGCTACGGCCCTATGGGCCTCGCAATGACATGGTTTTCGTTCCCTGGGTGGGTTGGTTGTTGCATTGCGGAAATCGTTACCTGGTCGGCGGGGTCATGACCCCGCCCTACGCACCGTCCAGCATAATGCCGAATCCGGCGTAGGGGCGAGCATCGCTCGTCCGCTATCCAATGCGTAGGGGCGAGCGGTCAGAACAGCTCCGGGGCGATTTCTTTCAGAATCAGGGCCAGACGGCACAGGGGCAGGCCCACCACATTATAGTAGTCGCCCACCATTCTTTCGCAGAACAGGCCCGCGCCGCCCTGGATGCCGTAGCTTCCCGCCTTGTCCATGGGCTCTCCGGTGGCTACGTAATCCCGGATCTCCTTTTCGGACAGGGGCCGGAAATGGAGGTCCGTGATCTCCGTGTGGACCACGGTCCGGTGGTCCCGGAGGACGGTCAGGCCGGTCATGACCTGGTGGTCCCGGCCGGACAGAAGCCGGAGCGTCTGCACCGCTTCTTCCTCACTGTGGGGCTTGCCCAGGACCTTGCCCTGGCAGACCACGATGGTATCCGCGGCAATGACGATGTCCCCGGCATCCCGGGGGATGGCCTCGGCCTTCAGCCGGCTGACCCGGCCCACTTCCGCGGCGGGGTCCTTTTCCGGGTCCATATATTCATCAATATCGGCTACCCGGACCGCAAAGGGGATCCGGAACAGACCCAGCAGCTCCCGCCGCCGGGGCGATTGAGATGCAAGAATCAGGGGCATAGATAATCCTCTCAATTTGGAAACAGGAATTGTAGGGGAGGGTCTTGACCCTCCCTTGTTGTGCCACCGGCACAACAAAAACGGTATCGTGACAGGCTCCCCAAAAGGGGTTGCGGCTTCGCCGCAAGGGAGGGTCAAGACCCTCCCCTACAGGACTATCGGAAATCAATCCAGGCCCCGCAGGTACAATCCTCTGGTGCCGGTGCCGGGGTCGAAGGGAACGGGGCGCTGCGTTGCGGAGAGGACCTGGTCCACCTCCTTGGGGTTTTCCGTGGTGAAATACAGCCGGATGGCCCACAGGCCCAGCCGGGCCAGGTCATCCTGCCGGTCCAGCCAGTTCAGCTTCTTGCCGTTGAGCAGGACACTGCGGCAGGAATCTCCATCCTTGATAATGGGGAACTCCGCGCCGGTCTTGTCCGTCAGCTTGGTGGGGTTCAGGTGGCAGGTGCAGCTTCCGGTGCGGCCCTTGATCAGGCAGTTTTCCGTGACCATCAGGGGCAGCCGTCCGTAGGCCAGCAGCTCGCAGGGCACAGCCTTACTTACGTCCCGGACCTGGGGCAGGGTCATCTCGAAGCTCAGGCAGGCGGACCGGAGTTCCAGCTCCCGGGCGGCGTTCATGGCCTGGGAATTGTACAGGTTCAGTCCGAAATCGCCCCGGATGGTGAAGCCGCACTCCCGCAGGGGGATCAGCAGGCCCAGGTTGCCCGCCAGGGCTTCCCGGATGCCCAGGTCCCGGAGGTCCCGGAGCCGGGTCTTCAGTTTCATCATGTCCCCATCGTGGACGATCCGGGGCAGCACGGCGCATACATGGGCCCGTTTTGCCAGCTCCGCGGTCCAGGCGGGATCCTGGGTCAGCAGGTGCAGGGGCACATAGAGCACCGCCGGGGCCATTTTCAGCAGCCGTCCGGTGATCTGCTCCCGGGTGGTCACCTGGACCGTCAGGGCCGGGTGGCGGGTATTGCCCTCGTAATGGGTGAGCCGCCGGGGACGGCTGACCATGGGCACGTCGATCCGGGCCCGCAGGGCGGTGAGCTGGTTCAGTACATCCCGCCGCAGGCCGTTGATGGCGGCGGCGGAGAGGGTCAGCCCCGGTTCCATCTGGCACCGGACATCGGCGCAGACATAGGGGGTGCCGCCGGTCTTGCTCAGCCGGGCGGACAGGGCTTCCGCCGTCAGCTCCGCGGTCCGGGCGACCTCCGGCACCGGGCCTGTGGCGGTGGCGGTGCGGCCCTTCGGGTCCGTGGCGGACAGGGCGCTGGTCCGGCTGTTGACCGTGGCGGTAAAGACAACGGGCACCAGCCCGTTTTCGGCAGTTTCATAGCTGGCTCTCGCTTCCTTCAGCCAGGCCGGGTCCTCTCCCTTTTCCTCCCGGATGCCGAACATATGGCTTCCGGTCCGTCCGGCATAGTAGCCGTCGGTAAAGCCCTGGCGGTTGAAGGCGGTGAGCAGCTCCTTTTCCTGGGCCCGGGTCACGTTGCCGCTGTCCAGGGCCTCCCGGTAGACCCGGGTGACGGTGGCCACATATTCCGGCCGCTTCATCCGGCCCTCCAGCTTCAGGGAGGCCACGCCCATCTCCTGCAGGTATTTCAGGTAATGGACCAGGCAGTTATCCTTCAGGCTCAGGGGATGCTTGTTTTCCCAGCGGCCATAGCCGTAGCTCTGGCGGCAGGGCTGGGCGCAGCGGCCCCGGTTGCCGGACCGGCCGCCGATGGCGGCGGACAGATAGCACTGGCCGGAATAGCCCATGCACAGGGCACCGTGGGCAAACACCTCAATCTCAATGGGGGAATTCTGGCAGATGTAGGCGATTTCCTCCCGGCTCAGCTCCCGGCTCAGGACCACCCGGCTCATGCCCCAGGCGGCGCACAGCAGCACCCCCGGCAGGGAGTGGACCGTAAGCTGGGTGGAGCCGTGGATGGGCACACCGGGGGCCATCTGACGGCAAAGCTGGACCACGCCCAGGTCCTGGACGATGAAGGCATCCACACCGCAGGTGGCGGCGTGGCGGATCATTTCGCACACGGCGGGGATCTCCTTGTCGGAGACCAGGGTGTTTAAGGTCAAATGCACCTGAACGCCCCGGACATGGCAGTATTTCACTGCCTCGGCCAGGGTCTGGGGGGTGAAATTCTTCGCCCCCTGGCGGGCGTTGAACTGGCCGCAGCCCAGATACACGGCGTTGGCGCCGTTCTGGACCGCCGCCCGGAGGGCCTCCATGGACCCGGCAGGTGCCAAAAGCTCAATCATGATATCTCTCTCCATTATGGTATACTCTAACGCATTATATCACAGTTTTACGTCGACTTCTACCCCGGGAGAGAATTTTTTAGAAAATTTAATAAATGGGAACCGCCTGTCCCGGCTCTCTGCGCCATTGCGAGGCGCCGCCCAAAAGCGGCGACGCGGCAATCCCGTAAGGTTTCTGAAAGGTCCGCGGGATCGCCGCGGTCCTGCGGGCCTCACGATGACGTGGTAATACATAGCGCGCTCCATACTTGCCATCCGTCCTGGAATGGTGTAGAATATTCCTAATTATCATGTAAGGAGCCTGCTATGAATACGAGACAGCTATATTATGAGGACAGCCACCTGCGGCAGTTCACCGCCGCCGTTACCGCCTGCGCCGAAACGGACCGGGGCTGGGAGGTGACCCTGGATGCCACAGCCTTTTATCCCGAGGGCGGCGGCCAGGCCTGCGACCTGGGTATCCTGGGCACCGCGGCGGTGCTGGATGTCCGGGAACGGGGGGAGGACATCCTCCACCTCTGCGACAGTCCCCTGGCCGTGGGAACGGAGGTCACCGGTATCATCGACTGGGACCGCCGGTTCGACCAGATGCAGCAGCATTCCGGTGAACACATCCTCTCGGGCCTGATCCATGGGGAATTGGGCTGGCACAATGTGGGCTTCCATGTGGGGGCGGAGTTCCTGGAGGTGGATTTTGACGGCCCCATCTCCTGGGACCGGGCCATGGACCTGGAGCGCCGGGTCAATGAGGCGGTGTGGCAGGATCTGCCCATCCGCTGCTGGTATCCCACAGCGGAGGAGCTGCCCGCCGTGGGCTACCGGACCAAAAAGGCTTTGCCCTGGCCGGTCCGGGTGGTGGAGGTGCCGGGCTTTGACAAGTGTGCCTGCTGCGGCGTCCATGTGAAGCGCACGGGAGAGATCGGTATCGTAAAGATCATCTCCGTCCAGAAATTCCACCAGGGCACCCGGCTGCAGATGCTCTGCGGCAAGCGGGCCTATGGGTACCTGGCGGCGGTGTACCGGCAGAATCAGCAGGTGTCTCAGGCCTTTTCCGCCAAGCCTCTGGAAACCGCTGCCGCGGCGGCACGGATGAACGAAGCCCTGAACGCGGAAAAATTCCGGGCGGGCGGCCTGGAAAAGCGGGTGTTTGCCTGTATTGCGGAAAGCTATGCAAACCGCGGTGACACGCTCCGGTTCGAACCGGGGCTGAGCTCTGCCGGAGTCCGGGACCTGGCGGATGCCATTGCCGCCGTCTGCGGCGGCACCGCGGCGGTATTCTCCGGGGAGGACGGGGCATACCAGGTGTGCCTGGTCAACAAAGGCGGGGATGTGAAGGCCCTGGGCACCGCCATGAACAAGGCCCTGAATGGCCGGGGCGGCGGCAAGCCCGGATATTTCCAGGGCAGCGTCAAAGCCGCCCGGGGGGAGATCGAAAACTTCTTCGCCGCCCGGTGGGAATAAAACACGTCATCGGGAGGAACTGCCCAAAGGCGGCGGCGCGGCAATCCGTATTGCCGAATATTACAAATATTATACCAAAATTTTCATGTTTTTTACAAAAAAGACTCTTTACAAACTGGCTTTGCCTGTTGTATAATGAATCCGTGCGGATTTATCGAATTCCGCAAAAGAATGTGAACAAACTGCATTGCAGTAATATGAAATGGAGGATATTCCCATGTCTGTTAAAGTTGCTATTAACGGTTTCGGTCGTATCGGCCGTCTGGCCTTCCGCCAGATGTTCGGCGCTGAGGGCTTCGAGGTTGTCGCTATCAACGACCTGACCTCCCCCAAGATGCTGGCTCACCTGCTGAAGTAC
>JAFVWL010000080.1 GCA_017501695.1 Oscillospiraceae bacterium | reverse complement strand
TCAGGGAGAACAGCAGACAGGCAAACAGGATCGCAGGGGCGGTGAACTCGAACTGGCCGTGCTTCCGGTAGTCCATGTACGCAGTGGCGATCTTCACGAAGAAGAGGATCGCCAGGATCATGTCGATCACGGGGAACACCACATTGTTGACGATGTCCTTGACCTGACCCTGGGCTGCGTTCCAGGTGTTCTCGATGGCTCCGGACACATTGCCTGCTGCAAAGGCAGGCATTGCCATGGTGGTGACCACAAGCACCAGGACGGCGACCATGGTCAGAATTCGGGTGAGTTTCTTGGTTTTCATTTGACCTCCATTTCTTGGTTGCGCTCACAGTACACCACATAGCGGTATTTACCTCCAGAAGCATATGAGTGGCAAGTGAGCAGAGTGAGTAGTTCACGATCCTGCTGGATCAGGATCTCTTTCACATCATTGGGGTCGATGATCTTGGTTTCCACCACGGTGTACCGCAGTTCGCCCCATAAGTTGGTGATGATAACCTCATCACCGGCTTCCAGTTCCGTGATGTAGCGGAAGTAGGAAGCCCCGCCCCAGCCGCGGTGACCCGCGATGACGCAGTTGGTATTCTCGCCGCCGATGGGCAGGCTGGTCTGACTCAGGTGTGCGGCACCATCGGCCATGTGCCGGTAAGTGGCACCCAAATAGATGGGCATCTCCAGTTCCAAACGAGGAATGGAGATCACACCGAACACCTCATCTTCCAGACCATAGTCACCCAGCTTGAAGCTTGGCTGTTCATAAGCCCAGGGATCGCAGAGTCCTGACTGCTTTTCTGCCCAGATCTGACTGTTGTAGCTTTTCATTGCATCCAGCAGCTCCGGGTGCAGTACAGGCTCGGTTTCCTCCGGCTCTGTAGGAACAGGCTCTGTGATGACCGGGATGGTTTCTTCCGGCTGTGTGGGCCGGGTTTCTACCATCTCCAGAAATTCATGGGCTTCCTGGGTGATCCTGTAGTCGGCAATGGCTCCCTGCAAGTAGGGGTACAGCAGGAAGCCAAGACCTGCGATGAATACCATGAGCATCAGCAGAATCAGTACCTTACGCCATACCTTCATTGTGATACCTCTGATACAGCCAGACCGCCAAAGCAATGAGACCGACCAGCACTACGATGCCGATGGCGATGTAGATGCCGTTCATGTACTCCTGCTCCCAGGTGGATTCGGGCAGTTCTTCCGGGGTGGTTTCTTCCACAATTTCCTCGGCTTCTTCGTAAGGGATGCGGACACCCCGCACCAGCAGGCGGTGGGTGTTCACTCCGAAGGGCGTGCAGGTCACTAATGTGCAGTGATCTTCTCCGTTTACGATGCCAAGGTAGGTGGTGTCATAAGGCAGGACGGTCTTGATCTGATCCACCTGATAGGCCATTCTTTCTCCCAATACATCCAGGTAGAACACATCGCCCGTTTTCAGCAGATCCAGGTCAGAGAACATCCGTTGGGAAGCCATGCCGGAATGAGCGGTCAGTACCGTATGGGTGCTTTCGCCGCCGACTGGCAAGGAACTGCCCAGCAGATGTCCCACACCTTTTTCAAGAGTTGCGTCATCTGTACCATGGTAAATGGGCAGAGTCACCTGAATGGTGGGGATCTCCACATAGCCCATGATGCCGTTGCCGGTGATGTTGAGCTGGTGCTTGTAGTCCTCGGATGCCCACAGGAGGGCATCGTGGTCAAACGCATCCTCTTTGACACCTTCCAGGATGGCTTGGTTGTATTGGATCGCCAGCTCCCTCGCTTCATCGATGGCAGTGGTATCCACTTGCTCCATCTGCTCCTGATAGGACACATGGATCTGGGACTGGTGCTTCTCGTTATAGCGGGAGCTGATGATGGGATAGAGGGTGATGCCAAGAGCCAGCAGGAAGGTGATGATGGCAACGGCAATGGTCAGAACTTTTCGTTTCGTGGTGATCCTCCTTTCAAAATGGGTGCAAAAATAATGCCCCGGAGAGTTTTGAGGCTCTCCGGGGCTTGGGGTGGGTTAGCTTACTGCTGCACAGGCTGCTTTTCCTTCTTCTTGAAGGCAATCAGCATGACAACCAGGGCGCCAGCCATCAGGGTGATGCCGATGACACCGTACATCCAGGTACCGTGGTCACCAGTCTGAGGCAGGTCGAAGCCCTCGGTGTTGACAACGGTCAGAGGAGCCAGAGCGTTGGCGGACTCACCGTCATCTTCCATGTTCACATCGTTGCCGTCCACCTGGGCATAGGCGGTCAGGAAGTAGTGTTCCAGATAGTCCTGGGGAATACCGGTCAGGTGCAGGTTGGCACCGCCGTCAGCATCGGTGATGGACAGAGGGCCAGCATTGCCGAAGCAGTAGTGGGGGTCGTTCTGGAGGACACCCAGCACATCCTTGGTGTAGATGTCGCAGATACGGTCGTAGTTTTCTTCCACGAAGATGTCAACCACGATCTCGTCCTTGAGCAGGGTGTAACCATTGGCGGTTTCGATTTCGAAGATTTCATAGGAGTCATCTTCCACACCCTTGATGACGATCTTACCGAACTCGCCGCCTACGGTGACGGGATAGAAAACGGTACCGTCAGCTTCCTCGGTCACATGGCCGGTGACATAGTAGATACCGGTTTCCTCATCACGGTTAGCGGTCAGCCAGTAGCCGTCAGTGGTGTTGCGGATACGGAACTTGACGTGCTTGAACATATCCATTTCGGTAGCGGACTCGGAGTCCAGATCAGAGAAGAGTTTGGTCAGATCCACACCGAAGGTGAAAATGTGGCAGTCATCGATCAGGGTGTCGTAATACTCGGAGCTGGTACGCTTCCAGGTCAGCACGACTTCGTTCTTGTTGCCGTTCTCACCGTAGATGACGGTGGCATTGGAGTTGATGGTTGCGGTGTAGGTCACGCGCATGGTGTAGTTGGAGTAGCTGGCGAACAGCTTGCCGTTGACATTCTCCTGATTGCCGTTGATCTCGTCCAGACCAGCTTCAGTGATGTCGATGGTCATGTGACGGTCATCGGAGCTGTAAGTAACGGTGAACTTGCCGTCATCCTGCAGCCAGGTAGCGACCTTGTCGGTGCAGTCCTCG
>JAFVWL010000079.1 GCA_017501695.1 Oscillospiraceae bacterium | reverse complement strand
CTCGCCCGTGCTGGATACTACAGTATCCAGACACGGTACGAGCAAGTGCACTTATGCGATTGAACCGCCGTGTACCGAACGGTACGCACGGTGGTGTGAGAGGTCGGCTACTCAACTAATGGGTAGCCTCCTACTCTATTCCATTTTATACTAATTCTTGATAGAACGGCCTAGATGCTCAGCGAGGATAAATTGTACCAGAAAAGGCCGACGACGACGGTGGGCTGTCGCCCACCTAGGAGGAGAACGCATTCTGGTGCAATTTAGGACGGTGAGCGTCAGGCTGTTTTATTAAGAATTAGTATTAAGTGACAGATCCATCCCCCGGCGCTCTGTCCAGTATACCAGTGCGTTTTTCACATCTTCCTCGGGAAGATCGAAATACTCCGACAATTGCCAAAGCTCCGTATACCCGGCGGCGAAGGCCTCCCGGAATTCTGAGACAGGGAGAAAATGCTCCGCCGCCCATCGGTTGGCCCGGTACTCACTGCGCTCCACCAGCTCAAAGGGACTTACCACCTTGTGCAGGGCTCCGGTTGCGGCATGGCCCAGCTCATGGCTGCAAACGCCCTTCAAAAGCTTTGTGGAGCGAATCTTGGAAAAATCCAGGAAAATGGCATAATAATCCCCGTCCCGGATGGTGGCTCCCGGGTGGGGAATTCCGGTATATAGGATCACATCAATATTTCTCTGCTTGCAGCAGCTGTAAAAATCACACAGTTCAAACACGGCATCTTACTCCTGTCTTTTCGACCGCCTTTCCCGCATCAGGCGGACCATATCCCGGATGGTATCCTTGTCATCCTCAGAAAGGGCCCGGTATTCCCCGTAAAAGGCAACATCCACTTCATCCAGAACGTCGGAAGAATCATTCCCGGGATTGGGAGCCTGCTCCTCCAGCAGAGTGGACATGGGCACATCAAAAAGAGCAGCAAGGGCCTTCAGGGTAGGGGTGGGGACATCCACCCGTCCGCATTCCCATTTGCTGACGGCATTTTTCTGAACACCAACCCGCTCTCCAAGCTCTGTCTGTGTCATACCTCTGGCTTTCCGCAGGGACTTGATTTTTTCACCAACGCTCATGGTAGTCACTCCTTTTTCTGTGTATCTTAATAATAACACAAAATTCATAATTGTCAATGAAAAGTATCTTGACAAAGTGAACAAACGTGTTATAATAGGAGTATCTTAAAAAGATGAAAACGAGGTGAATCATTCTAATCCTGACGTATCCCTCTGCTCTATTTCGGCATTGAAGGGTAATACGTCGGACGCAGGCCGGAGTCTGTTCTTTTTTTGACGAAAAAGTATCCTGAAAGGGTGAACGAATGGAAGATACTGTTTCGTCACCAGTATTGTACCACAGTTTTGGTACAATAAAACGGACATACAGGAGGAACCATTGACACTGAAGGAGATTTCAAGAGGGTATCGGGCAGCAGCCCAGCTCATTCGTCAGCGGCTTTGCCAGCTCCGCCGGGAGCTTCGCATGGCCGATGACCCGGAGCAGGCCTGGCAGCTTCGCCGCAGAATCGCGGAGCTGACGCCGGTATTGACCCAGATGAATGAGCTGGCAGAGCTGACAGAACATTATTATGACAGGGAGTTTTATCGTGACAAGAAATACACTTTTTGAAGACTATGAAGGCCCCAGACTTCCCAGGGAGGTGCAGCTCCGCAGAATCCGCCGTGTGATGGAGCAGGAGCTGACACCAACCCAGAGGGAGATTTTCCAGGCCTACTATTTTGAAAACAAAACCATGCTGGAAATTGCCAATCAGAGGGGGATTTCCAGAAGCTCGGTTCATCGAACCCTGCAAAGAGCGGAGTACCGGTGCCGGCGAAGTCTGAAATACTGAAAGGAGAGAGGACTATGGAATTTGATGAGGCCCAGGAGCTGGCATTTCTCAACGCGGCAACCCGTCGGAACCGCCAGAGGATCCGCACCCCGGGAAGGCGGAGGTACCGGTTCCCGTTGGTGTCCGCCATGATCTGGATTCTGGGCACCCTTCTGATGCTTAAGCTTGCCCACCAGGGAGCCATTCCCGGCTGGCTTATGCACCTGACAACAGTCATACTGACCTTCCGCTTTGCCTTTGAACTGGGAAGGTTTCTGGAATTGAAAGGAGAATAAAATCATGTCTGAACTTGAACTGACCGTTGAAGCCCTGAAGCTCTGCATCCAGCCCGAAATTTTGGAGCAGGCCCTGTCCCGGGTTAAGTCCGCCTCTGCTGACCAGGGAAATGCCAATTCCATGGACGATCAGACCCTGGAGCGGGTCATTGGTCTGCACCTTCTGAACGCAGGCATGCCAACCCACATCAAGGGCTACCGCTTCACCATTACCGCCATCCGTCTGCTGCTGCAGGAGCCTGATATGGCTGACGGCATTACCAAATGGCTGTACCCCGAGGTGGCACGGATTCATGACAGCACGCCCAGCCGTGTGGAACGTGCCATTCGCCATGGCATCGAAGTGGCCTGGAGCCGGGGTGATCTGGCCATTCACTACGACTACTTCCGCAATACCGTGGACGGCGCCCGGGGCAAGCCCACCAATTCCGAGTTTCTCACCCGGATGGCCTATCTGACCCGGGAGCGGCCGGCGGCCTGAGGGGAGGGGATGGAATGAAGGATCTTCTGATCCTCCTGGACGGCACCTTTCTCCGGTTCGCGGTGTGTCCCTTCGGATACGCCCATCCAGGGGACCGGGCAGATCCGGGGGATGGAAAGCTCTGTCTGATCCGGGAAATCTTTCCCTGCGTGGATGAGCCGGTTCTCAAGGCCCTGGTTTACGCAGGGGAGGCCGTGCCGGAGGCCCGGGCAATCTGGCGCCAGGTTTCCATGGGGGAGGGGTTCCATGGAGGATGATTCCCTGCAGCAGCTGATCTGGGATCTGAAATGTGAAGCATCCCCCAAATGCGCCTGCTGCGGCAGAGGCATATATACCTTTGATACCTACACCCAGATCGGTCCCTTTCTGTTCTGCGAGGTCTGCGAGGGGAATCGGGACAGACGGTTTTCCAGTGATCTGGATTTATAAACAATGCGGCGGTTCCATCCGGGAACCGCCGCGAAATCATTTCTTCATGTTGTCCAGAACCTTTTTGTAGGGAGCCAGCATACCTTCGTTCATGGCATTGCCCATCCTGCTCTTGATTTTATCGGAAGAGATCAGGGCGCCTACCAGATACATTTTCAGCATGGTGGGCCATTGCTTCTGGGGGAAGTCATACTGGCCGTGGGCCTTGTAGAATTTGTGATCCGCCTTCATCATACCCTGCATGATCCAGATCAGATCCCGGAATACCTTCATGCCGCCGATGCCGTAAAAATTCTGGGGCGGAACATAGTGATGCTCCAGGGCATAGGCAAGGCTCTGACTGAGCCGGTCAATCTCCCGGTCCGGGTCCGTCTGGTCGGAGGCGATTCCAGCCAGGAAATTGCTGCCCACCTGGGCCCGGGCCTCCAGAATGGTCTTCAGATTCTCCTCCACGTCCAGATTGCCGCTGACCAGATAACCAACCGGCATTCCGATGGTTACGGTTCGGTGTCCGTTGCAGAACTGGCGGTCATCGTACAGCTTGAACCGGGAACCCATGGAATGATCCCGGACGGTAAAGGCGTACACAATGGAATCGGCAGTCTGAATCTCATTTCTCAGATAATCGTCAAATCGGTCGGTGTAGATACACTTGCCGGAAACAGCACAGTTGAAGCATCCCAGACATCCTCCCCGGAAGGGAAACTCCCGGATGTTGACGATCCGGGTCTTTTTGGGGAATACGGCACGGAATCGGGCAATCATATCCCCGAGCTGTTTGTTCTCCGGTTCGCAGTCGGTGACAATCACCACATCTCCGCTCTTTTTCTCTGGGGAATCGGGGACAGTAACAGGGCAGTGGACACCGGGCGTTTTGGGAGCAGGGAAGGGTTCATAAAGATCCTGCTCCATATTCCATAGCACATACCGGAAGAACCGCTCCGCGTCCTGCTGTCCCTGCTCCTTCAGAAGATCATCCATATCCGCGGATAGTCCCCGGATGCATTTCAGCCCCAGATCCTGGCAGTTCTCCTGGAGATACCGATGGGCAGTAATGTCGTAGAAATGCTTGGAGGTGGTGATCTGGGTGGCGAATTTGCCGGACAGATCAACGCCGGATTCCTTCAGAAGCTCCACAAAGCGGTGAAGCTGAAAGGGAGCGATAAAGGTGTAGACGGGATAGGAGAACAGCAGAAGCTCCGCCTTTTCAAGGGCCTTGAGGGTGCTGTCAAAATTCTTTTCCAAAGCCTTGATTTTCGCGCCGGCGTGCAAAATCTCAAAGTGATGGCCTGGAAACCGTTTGCTTAAGTAAAGCACGGTTTGCAGGGTAATGCTGTTGGACCCCTTGGGACTGCCGTTGATGACCAGAATATTCATAATGACGCTCCTTCTCCCGGTTGTTTTTTCTTCCAGTATATCCCAGGAGCAACCGGTTGTCAAGGTCAGTCATCCCACAGGTGCCGTTCCAGATACTGCTCCAGATCGTAGTCGTAGCGGAACCGGACGTTGCTCACCGGCTCCCCCTCCAGAATGGCCCGATAGGCCTTCAGATGGATGGCGTTCAGCTCCCGATCCTTACAGAACAGATTGGAAGCGGTCATCAGGGCAAAGCTTGCGTCGGGATAACGATCCATCAGTGCGGCGCGCTCCTCCTCGGTGGCGGCCTTCCGGATGGCATCCATCCCTGGAATCATGGCAAAGACCCGGCGCTCCAACTGCCGATAATGGCCGATGGAATTGATTGTACCGGAACGAATGGCTGTGGCGTTCATGCTGCGCAGTACTCCTTTCAAAACGTGACACTGGGCGGCATTATACCACAGAAAAACCGTCGGAACAAGTCTTGACAACCCTTCCGCCATGCCAAAGATTCCGCCGGAAGCTTGTGCAGATTATCCTCTTGACAGGGCTTCCCGGGCGGCATCCGGCAAGGTGACAGGATGCTCCGGGAAGGTCAGGTCCATGGAAAAGCCAATGGGAATCTGTGTGATCAGGAAAGGCATATCGCCTTTGCAGTCAAGACATAGGGCTATCAGCCGATCTTCTTCCGTCCGCAGCACTGCCTCCGCTTTCGCGAATTGAAGGCCAAGGCCTGCCGCCTCCGGGAGAAGCTGGTCAAACAGGGCTTTGACCTGGTCTGCCGGAATGGTCAGACGAACCTCCAGTCCATCCTCCTGGGGAAGATACTCCCCATCTCGGAGCATCAGATAGCCTATGGCAGGGAACAGTGCTGCCCCGGTTTCCTCCCCGGACAGCTTCAGCCGAAACCCCTTTCCGCCCCGAACCAGAAGCAGCGCTCCCTTCGTATAGTAGAGCTCTGCCCTGTCCCGGATGGGAAGCAGGCCGCAGGAAAGCTCCAGATCAGCCTCCGCGCCCACAGTGTCATATTGCATCAGCGCAAGGCAGCCCCGAACCAGCGGAAGTATCCGATGGACAGGAATCGCGCCTCCTGCCTTCATTTCCATCAGCAGTGCCGTGTCTGCCTTCGGCGGTTCTTTCCTCAGCACAACCCCCCGAAGAACACCGAAACCTCCGGATAACGCGACCTCTCTGATGCCTTCTGCATCCGATATGATGCTAAGTGTCGCTTCCCGGAGCGCCTCGGCCCACTCTGCACCTTCCGGAATCCATTTCGCAAAAATCCGGGCCTGTCGCTCCGTGATTCGGAACTGGGCAGAAACACCGGAATCGGTCTTTGTGTATGTGATTTCTGTCAGAAGGAGCGCCGGAAGATACTTCTGCCACCCATCAAGGGCATCCGGAAGCAGTTCCTCCAGATCATATCCCCGGCCATTGTCCAGGTACAGGCAGTCCTTCCAGAAATAGAAGGTATGTCCCATTGCCGTCAGTCCCAGCAGTGCTTCTCCCTCCAGCTCCTGCCGGAAGAAATCGCAGGAAATATGCATGTCTCCGGCCTCCAGCTCTGTCTGAAGCAGAAGGCTTTCTTCCTCAACCAGGGAACGGAGCAGTTCCAGAGAATTCAGACGCTCTGTCATTCCCAGTGCCTTCCACCCCGTGCAAAATAGAATCCCCACAATCACAAGAACCATCAGCCATTTCCCTCGTTTCATCATTCCGCCTCCCTTTTGTTATGAGTGTAACCCAATATACGCTCAGGGTCAATGGAATTCGTTCCGCATTTTTCGAGGGGATCTCCATAGCGGCAGGATATCCCCGCAGGCAAAAACCGATGAAACTCTTGTTATTTTGCACAATAAGCGGCAGAAATGTTCCGAAAAACCGGGGGAATTTCCGGTTTTTTCGTGGGTGGTTGACTTTGTTCAAAATTGGTGTATACTAAAGAACATCAAAATAACCTGTGACACCCCACGGAACGCCTGATGCGAACCGCAGGGCAGAGGACTCTCTGGAGAACACATTCAGTTGTGTGCCGAAGGTGCAAGGCATTTGCCGAATCTCTCAGGCAAACGGACGGAGATACACGCTTGTATTTTTATGGGCAGTCCTCACAGGACTGCCCATTTTTAGGGTTAATATACGGAAAGAAGGTACGCAAAATGTACGGAAAACCCCTGGATTCCATTGGATTTGTTGCTGAATTTGATTCTGAAATTGCTGCTATGATGAACCGTGAGCTGGATCGCCAGCGTGACGGCATTGAGCTGATCGCCTCTGAGAACTTCGCTTCTCCTGCGGTCATTGCCGCCATGGGTTCCATCCTGACCAACAAGTATGCCGAGGGTCTGCCCGGCAAGCGTTATTACGGCGGCTGCCAGTATGTGGACGAGCTGGAGCAGCTCTGCATTGACCGGGCCAAGGCGCTGTTCGGTGCGGAGTTTGCCAACGTCCAGCCCCATTCCGGCGCCCAGGCCAACATGGCGGTTCAGCTGGCACTGCTGCAGCCCGGCGACACCATGATGGGCATGAGCCTGGCAAACGGCGGCCACCTGTCCCACGGCAGCCCTGCCAATATGTCCGGCAAGTATTACAACGTGGTTTCCTACGACGTAAACCACGAAACCGGTCTGATCGACTACGACCAGATCCGTGACATGGCTAAGGCCTGCCAGCCCAAGCTGATCATCGCAGGTGCTTCCGCCTATCCCCGTGCCATTGATTTCAAGGCCTTTGCTGACATTGCCCATGAAGTTGGCGCGGTGTTCATGGTGGATATGGCTCACATCGCAGGCCTGGTTGCCGGCGGCGCCCATATGAGCCCCGTACCCTATGCTGATATCGTCACCACCACCACCCACAAGACCCTCCGGGGTCCCCGCGGCGGTCTGATTCTGGCCCGGGAGGAGTATGCCAAGAAGCTGAACTCCGCTGTGTTCCCCGGCACCCAGGGCGGCCCTCTGGAGCACGTGATTGCCGCCAAGGCCATCTGCTTCAAGGAGGCCATGGACCCCTCCTTCTCCACCTACGCCCACAACGTGGTTGCCAACGCCAAGGTTATGGCAGAGGCTCTGCTGGCAGAGGGCTTTGACCTGGTCACCGGCGGCACGGACAACCATCTGATGCTGGCTGACCTGCGGCCCATGAACATCTCCGGCAAGGAACTGCAGATCCGCTGCGATGAAAATCACATCACCCTGAACAAGAACGCCATTCCCGGCGATCCTGCCAAGCCCAGCATCACCAGCGGTGTCCGCATCGGCACTGCCGCAGCCACCACCCGTGGCCTGGATGCTGATGCCTTCCGCCAGGTTGCCCACTGTATTGCCCTGACCGCCAGGGATTTTGAGGGCACCCAGAAGGAAGTCCGGGACACCGTGGCTGCCATCTGTGAGAAGTTCCCTCTGTACCGTTAATTGTTTCACCCCCGAACCGTCTGGTTCGGGGGTGTTCGTTGTTATGGGGTGTATTCTGAGCAGATCAGAGAGCCGTCCTTGCCGCTGATGGACAGGGCATAGTACCGCTGATGGCCCTTTGCGTCTGTGAAGGAAACGCCGTAGGTGGTCATGTCGCCCCAGTATACCACCGAAAGCAGTACAGACTCCTCAGCCTCCAGCACATCCAGGGTAAGCAGCATCTGTTCTGCTTGGTAGTTTTCGATTACATTGAGCTGCGTGAACGCCACATCAGTGATTCGCTCCATGGGGATGATGCCGATGTCCGTCACATAGTCCGATTCTCCGCAGTGGAAGTGGTGATTGTGAACAAAGGACTCCGGGGCGTAGTCCGCGAATATGGGCGCAATCGGCTGCTCTGCCAGACAGACCCAGCCGATACCGCTTTTCAGCCGTCCCCAGAGATTGCCGTCCCAGTCCCATGCCTCCTCCACGATGGTGTAGGTGCCTGCCTCGCCGAAGGCGGCGGTACAGCGGTGACGGAAGCCGGGACGCTCATAGATCAGCCTTTCGGGGTCGTCAATCTGAATGGTGTAGGACGTGAAAGCAGGCTCCGTAGGTTCTGTTGGGAGGATCGTCTCCTCCGGCACCGTGGTTTCCTCCGGCACCGTGGTGGGCAGGGGATCGGTGGGGACTGTCTGCTCCGGTGCGGTGGTTTCCGGAAGGGTGGTGGGAGCGGTGGTCTGAACCGACGTGCTGACACAGCCGCCGAGAAGCAGACTCAGAATCAGAGAAATCAGCATCCAACGTTTCATTGCCTTTACTCCTTTCACTCCAGGGTTCGGATCAGACCGATGATGTGGCGGTTGAATTCCTCCAGCTCCCGGGCAGGCACCCAAAGCTCCCGGTGATAGCTTGCCCCCACGGTTTGCACCGGGAAACGGGCAGCGTATGCATCGTCGATCTCAAATTCGGTAACGTAGCCTGTATATTGGGCATCCGCTCTGTGCCGGTTCCATTTTTCACAGATTTCCCGGGCATATTGTTGGTTCAGCACTGGATAGAAAATGGGCTGCTCCGGCAGACGGGGAGGGAACGCGGTGAAGCCGCTGGCCCGAATCAAATCGTATTCCGCCTGACCGACAGGGCGATATAAAATCATAGGATTCTCCTTGCTTACGAAGCAGTCAGCCTTCTGCAGGCATTTGCCAGCTCCCGCAGGGTGGAGCAGGGAACCATGGCGCATAACGCTGCAAAGGTCTGCACGCTCTTGAGATACTGCCACTTGCTTTCCGGAATGGGATTCAGCCAGATCACCCGCCCGGTGAGCCGTTTGGCTTCCAGAAGGGCCTGAATGGCCCGGGGCTGGTCGATGGTCTTGGTGTCGGACAAAATCAGCAGGGTAGTGGAGCCGTTCAGCACCGCCGGACGCATGGCACTGATTCTTTCCAGTGCTGTACCCAGATCAGTACCCTTGCCATAGAGCCCCGAATCACGGACGAGGGAGCGGAACAGATCCATATTCTGCAAGCTGAAGGGATCGGCCTCAAACAGCTCCTCCGAAAAAAGGAATACACGGGAGCTGTCGGACACCTGATTCAGGCTCTGAATAAACCGGAGGGCAAACTCGGAAAACTGAATCATGGAGCCGGAAACGTCGCACAGCAGCACCAGATGCTTCCGCCGCTGACGCTTTTTCCGGTGCTTCAGCCGGTAGAAGCTGCCGCCGGTTTCCAGACCCTTGCGGATGGTTTTCCGGAAATCCAGCTGACCGGAATGGCCGGACTTATTCCGCTTGGCAGTCAGCTCTCCGTTGATCTGACGAGTGATGCCCTGAATGATGGAAATGGCCCTGGGAATCTCCGTGTCGGAAAAGGCGGAGATGTCCCGATACAGCAGGCCCACCTCCGGATCAATGTCCTCGCCGCCCAGACCGGCGTTCTCCATCATCATCTGCTGCTCCAGAATGGCCTTGGCAAAGACGGAGTGGATCAGATTGGAGTAGATGTCCGGGCTGCGGTCGGTGCCGCCGCCGTATTTGTTTTTGATGTCCCGGAGCTTTTTCCGCTTTTCCTCGCTCATGGCGGCGTAGGCTTCCCGCTGATCTTCTGTGAATTCCAGATTTCGCAGATCCTCCTCGGCAATCTGACGCTGCCGGGCTTGCTCGGCCTCCCGTTCCATGGCCTCCCTGGCCTGCTGCCGGATGGCCTCCTCGGACAGGAAAAACCCGTCGAATACCTGATCAAAGGTGATCTGTTCCTCCCTGGACTTGGCGAACACCGTCCGCAGGGCGGTTTTCACCTGGTTCCGGTCCTCAAATCCAAGCTGGGTCAGGATTACCGCCGCGTCCTCCGTTTCCTTGGGACTGACCGCCATGCCATGAAGCCTAAGCATCCGGGAGAAATAGGACAGCTTTTCCAGATATACGTCAGGCTCAGCCATGGTGATGCCCTCCGCAGTCTCCTCCGCAGCCGCAGTCATGGTGATGATGGTGATGGGTCAGAACCTCCGGGTCCTCCTCCTGGAGCACTGCCAGATCCTCCGCGTTTTTCAGGATAAAGCCTGCGGTCTGCCGCAGGGCATCAGGGGTCAGCTCCCGGATTCCCAGCGCGTCCAGTGCCGCGGTCCAGTCCAGGGTTTCAGCAATGGAAGGCTTTTTCAGAATGGCTTCGGTGCTTCTCAGCTTCTGTACTGCCAGAGCCACCTGTGCGCTGAGCCGGTCATCCACATGGGGCAGCTTGGCCCGGATGATGGCAAGCTCCTTTTCAAGATCGGGATATTCAATGTAAAGATAAGCGCAGCGGCGGCGCAATGCCTCGCTCAGAGGTCTGGCCCGGTTGGAGGTCAGCACCACGAAGGGGATGCTCTTCGCCTTCACCGTTCCCACCTCGGGAATGGTGACCTGCATTTCACTCAGCAGCTCCAGGAGGAAGGCCTCAAATTCCTCGTCTGCCTTGTCGATCTCATCAATGAGCAGCACAACAGGCTTCTCAGAGCGGATGGACTTCAGCAGAGGCCGCTCCAGCAGATATTCGTCGCTGAACAGATCCTTTGTCAGCTTCTCCTTGTCCGCTTCATTCATATTCACCTGGATGGACAGAAGCTGCTTCTGATAGTTCCACTCATACAGGGCCTTGCTTTCGTCCAGGCCTTCATAGCACTGAAGCCGCACCAGATCCCGGTCCAGGGCAGAGGACATGACCTTGGCAATCTCCGTCTTGCCAACGCCTGCCGCGCCCTCAATCAGCAGGGGACGGCCCAGATTCAATGCAACTGTCAGCACGGTGGCCAGGGTGTCGTCATAAATATAATGGCATTCATCCATTTTCTGTTTTAATGTAATCAAATCCATATCGATCACTCCTATCTATATTGAGTATATCAAATTATACCGGATGGAGCAAGATTCTTCCGTGATTTTGTCACCTGGGAAAATTTCCCTTCGTTGACTTTCGGAATAAATCGTGATAGCATGAGAAAAAATGACAGGAGTTGAATTCATTGCTGACTGCCAATTACCATACCCATACGCCTCGGTGCAATCATGCCACCGGAACGGAGGATGAGTACATCCGGTCGGCCCTTTCTGCCGGCATCCGGATCCTGGGCTTTTCCGACCACAGCCCCTATATTTTCGATGGCGATTACTATTCCCACTTCCGGATGCGCCCGGAGCTTCTGCCGGATTACGCCCAGACGGTTCTGCACCTGAAGAAGCAGTATTCTGACCAGATTCAGATCCACCTGGGAGCGGAATGCGAATACTATCCCAAATACTTCCGGGAAGTGCTGTCCATGCTCCGGGACAATCAGGTGGAGTATCTGATCCTTGGCCAGCATTTTATCCACAATGAATTTGACGGCCCCTATACCGGAGTCAATTCCCATCGGGAGGAGGACGTAAAAACCTACGCCCATCAGACCATGGATGCCATGAACAGCGGCCTGTTCACCTATTTCGCCCATCCGGATCTTCTGCAATTCCATGGAGATCAGAAGATCTACCTCCGCTATATGCGCCAGATCTGCCGGGAGGCAAAGAGCTGCGGTATTCCCGTGGAGATCAACCTTCTGGGGTACCGGGAGAAAAAATGGTATCCCAATCCGCTGCTGTACGAAGCCGCCGCAGAGGAGGACTGCCCTGTGATCATCGGCTGCGATGCCCACGCGCCGGAGGTGTTCCAGGACACCGAAACGGAAGATCATGCCCGGGAAATGATCCGCAGATACGGACTGACCCTTCTGGACACCGTGGAGCTGCGAAAAATCTGAAAAGCATAAGGGGACTGCTCACGGCAGTCCCCTCTGTTCACTTCTCCATGGGATACACCAGTCCCCACTGGCTCCGGATGGAATCCATCAGCTCCATCACAAACACCGTATCCTCCAACGGCATGGACAGGCTTTCCGTCCGGCCCTGTGCAAGGCATTTTGCGCATTCCCGGATCTGATATTCGTAGCCGCTGATCTGCTCCGGCACAGGGATTTCCTTCAGCAGGTTTTCGTCGGTATCGAAAACACGGATCATCTGAGGATTGTTGATGTTTTCCACGATGATGAAGCCCTCGTCGCCGTAAATGATGCCCTTCCGGTCAGAACGGCAGTCAATGGCTGCGGTGATTACGGCCATCTTTCCGTCAGCGAAATGGAGGATCACACTCTCCATGGCATCCACGCCTGTTGAGGCCATCCGGACGGAGGAATCCACCTTCACGATATCCGTACCGAAGTGCATCAGGGCAAAATTCAGACCGTAAATGCCCACATCCAGCAGTGCGCCGCCGCAGAGGCTGGGGTCCAGAATCCGGGGCTTGTAGGTGACTGGATAGCAAAGATTTGCGGTCATGCCGGTCACATTGCCGATGATGCCGGAGGCCAGAACCTCATTGATGATCCGCCGGGAGGGCATATACCGGGTCCAGATGGCCTCCGTCACAAACACCCCTGCCTCCCGGGCAGCCTGCCGGATCTGTCTGGCCTGAAATGCGTTGACGGTGAAGGCTTTTTCACACAGCACATTCTTTCCTGCCCGGATGCAGGCCATCATCTGCTCGAAATGATGGGAATGTGGTGTTGCGATGTACACAAGCTCCACATCGGGGTCAGCAAGCATTGCCTCGTAGGAACCGTAGGCCTTCTCGAAGCCGTATTCCCGGGCGAATTCCTCTGCCCGTGCAAGCTCCCGGGACGCTACCGCCCACCGGGCCACATCTTCCATTGCCACAAGGGTCTTTGCAAAGGTCCCTGCCATTCTGCCGGGGCCAAGAATACCGATCTTCATCCGACCGCCTCCTTTTCAGATTTGTTTCATCATACCATGGATTCAGGGAAAAGTCCATTCATTGACTTTCCGCTATGGGGCTGATATAATGATTAAATACATCATCAATTGGAGGGTTTTATGTCCGATTCCCATCCCAATTCCCGGAAACAGGGCTTTCTGCAGGGTGCTGCCATTCTGACCTTGGGTGCCATTCTGGCAAAGGTCATCGGTGCTCTGTTCAAGATTCCTCTGACCCGGTTTATTACCACCGAAGGTGCCGGCCATTTCAATGTGGCCTATAACATATATATCGTCCTTCTGAACATTTCCTCCACGGGCCTTCCGGTGGCGGTGAGCAGGCTGATTTCCGAGGCCAACACCCTGGGAAAGCGCCGGCAGGTTCAGTCCATCCACCGGGTCAGCGTCATGCTGTTCCTGTTGATTGGTCTGGTCTGCGGCGGAGCCATGTTCTTCGGCGCCCAGGCCATCGCCAACTGGATGCGTGATCCGGAGGCGGTGTATGCCATTGCGGTACTGGCCCCTGCGGCGCTGTTTGTCAGCGTGTGCAGTGCCTTCCGGGGTTATTTCCAGGGCCAGCAGTATATGACCCCCACTGCTGTGGCCCAGGTGCTGGAGGCGCTGAGTAAGCTGCTGATCGGTTTGCTGGCGGTGTGGATTGCGCTGAAGGCTGGCCTTGGATGGCCACAGGCCGCAGGTGCTTCCATTTCCGGCGTGACCGTGGGCTCAATTCTGGGCTGTCTTTATTTTCTGACTCAGTACCGCCGCCGGAAAATCCGTCTGACGGCACAGGAGGCAGGGGAACCCATTCCCGGCGCGCTCCATACCGCGGGACAGATCATTCGTCTGGCAGTGCCCATCACCATCGGAGCCACGGGCCTTCAAATCTTCATCGCCCTTTCCGGCAGGATCATCCTGGGCAGACTCCAGGATGTGCTGGGGCTTACCCTGGCTGGAGCCACCAGTTTATACGGCATCTATTCCATGGCCCAGACCCTGTATATGCTTCCCTCCGCCCTGGTGCAGCCCCTCTCTGTGAGCATTATCCCTGCTGTAACGGAGGCCCTGGCCCTCAATGACCATCGGGAAGCCCAGCGCAAGGCGGAATCCGCCCTGCGAATCACTGCCCTGATTGCCATTCCGGCCGGAGTGGGACTGGGCGTTCTGGCAGAGCCAATTCAGAAGCTGCTGTATGATTATGACCCGGATACCCTGGCCATTGCAGGCCCCACCCTGTCCATCCTCGGCGTGGCGGCGGCATTATACTGCTTTGTTCTGGTGACCAACGCCATTTTGCAGGCCAACGGCAAGCCGGCCCATCCCATTTATGCCACCGTCGCAGGCGGCGTAACCAATCTGGCGGTCTGCTGGTTCCTGGTGGCCAGGCCCAGTGTTCATATTTTCGGCGCGGCTCTTGGTACGGTTGCCTATTGCCTGGTTACGGTGGCGGTGAATCTGCTGTCCATCCGGGGCAGCATCAGCTGTCCGCCCCGGTTCTTTCCTCAGATTATCAAGCCACTGACCGCCGCCGCTGTCATGGGTGTGCTCACCCATTTTGTCTGGCAGGGGAGCGGTAATGTGATTCTTTCCATCGCCGCAGGCTGCGGTGTATACGCCCTGGGCGTGCTGGTCCTCCGGTGCCTGACCTGGTATGACTGCACCATGCTTCCCAAGGGCGAGCTCATCGCCAAGCTTCTCCGGGTGAAGCCCGGAGATGAATCCGTTGGAGGTTGAATATGTCTTTCTCTGTGAATCTTCTGAAATCCATCAACAAACTGTTTCCTCCGGTGGAGCATCCCTTCAATCTCCAGAACGAGGGCAAAATCACCTATGCCCAGTGGCAGTATCAGTGGGGTGAAAAGACCATTGAGTGCTTCGCCCCTACCTTTACCGCGGAAGACCTGTTCCGGGATAAATCCGTTCTGGACATGGGCTGTGGTGCCTCCGGCAAGAGTCTTTATTACATTTCCCGGGGCGCGGCCCATGTGACCGGTGTGGATGTGGTGCCTCACTACAAGACTGAAGCGGAAGCCTTCGCCCGGGAGCTGGGCTATGAAGAGCGGTTTACCTTCCTGCTGGGGGATGCCCTGAATACCACCCTGCCGGAAAACAGCTTCGACGTTGTTATTATGAATGACTTTATGGAGCACATCTATGATCCGGAGGGGGCCATTCGGGAAGCTCTCCGGGTGCTGAAGCCCGGGGGAAGGATCTACGTGAATTTTCCGCCCTATTTCCATCCCACGGGTGCCCATATGAGCGATGTCATCGGCATTCCCTGGGTGCATATGCTGTTTCCGGAAAAGACCCTGATCCAGGCTTACAAGGATCTGGTCTGTGGTCTTCCCGACGAGCAGGACCGGCTTTCCCTCCGGTTCAGTACCGATGAACAGGGAAGAGAGTACATCAGCTATCTGAACAAGATGACCATCCGCAAATTCCACGCCATCGTCCGGGACATGAATCTGAATCTTGCCTGGTATCGGGAAATCCCCCTGAGGCCCTATTTCGCCCTTTTTGCGAAAATTCCCGTCCTCAAGGAGATGTTCGTAAAAATGTGCGCCTGCGTTATTGAAAAGAAGGCATAATGCTTGTTCGGCCCGGCAGCAGCCGGGTCGAAATTCTTAAGATTCTTAAAAATCGCCACACCGCTTGACAATATCGAGTGTCGATAGTATAGTAACAATGTAAGTATCGATACTCGATAATTAAGAAGGAGGCGTTCAATATGAAACCCAAATTCAAAACCGTCCACCGTTCTTTCAATTATCTCCACTGCGACGATTTCGCCCAGTATCTTGAATCCATGGCCGCCAAGGGCTGGCATCTGGACAGCTGGGGTGCCGGTCTGAAATTTCGCAGAGGAGAGCCGGAGCAGGCCACTTATGCCGTTGAGGTATTTACCGATGCCTCGGAATACGATACCCGTCCCGAGCTTCACACCAAGGAATTTGCCGAATACTGTGAAGCAGCCGGCTGGCAGCTCATCGATGCAAAACGGAAATTCGTCATCTTCAAGAAAATCAGACCCGACGCCATCCCCATCATGACTGACCAGGAACGTCTGTCTGCCGCTGTCAAAGAGGATCAGCAGATCAATCACCGTACCCTGTTCACCGCTTCCGTTTGGGTGGTGATGCAGTGGTGGCAGTTTCTTGGAAGCAGCTTTGAGAAGATTGCCTTTTCCCCAATGCAGCTGCTGATCCTGCTTGGCTGGACTGCCCTGTTTCTCGGTTCACTTTCCAGCGTCCTCAGAGTTCTTTGGCTGAAGCATTCCTGGAGGAAGCGGATTGCCGGGGGACAGATGCTGTATCTGGGCAGGGCAGGGGGCTTTATCGGCAGGGGCTATGAGCTGGCTTTGATTCCCGTCATGGCGGTTTGGTTCGGAGCCATGGTTTTCTACAACCAGTGGAGTACAATCATCTACCTGCTGATCTTCCTCGGAATCCTCAGGGGTGTCCTGTTCCTGGTGGACAAGTTCCGGCCCGATTCCGTCACGAACCAGATCATTATGAATGTTCTGCCCATTGCGATGTTTGTGATGCTGTTCCTGTTTTTGCTGGGCAGTATGTTTTCCGGCAATCAAATGGAGAAGTCCCAGACCATTCCGGACTGGTATCAGGAGCTTGACTTTGTGGATGAGCCTGCTTACGTTCATCTGGAAGAGGATTCCAGCATCTTTGGCTCCGCCATCATTGTCCGGGAGCACCACGATGACGCACCCTCCGTCTATTGCGGCGTTTTTGAAAGCGAGTACGACTGGGTCATTGACAAGGTCTGGAAGAACCGAACCAAAGCGGACAACTGGGAACCCTGCACCCAGGACTGGGGCGGCGAAGAGGTGATGACCCGGTTTGGCAGCTGCTATGTGGTCCGCTATCCCAATCATGTGCTGTATTATTACGGCACCTCCGGCGAACCCCTTACCGAGGATCAGATCAGCCTGATCAAACAAACACTGATTCACCAATGAAAGGTGGTGTTCCCCATGGCAAGAGAACAGCTTCAGACCCTGACCGAGCCCATGTACTATATTCTCCTTGCCCTGACGGAGGAATGCTGCGGCGTGGACATCATGGAGCATGTCAAGGCACTGTCCAGCGGCAGAGTCACCGTTGGCCCCGGCACCCTGTATGCCATGCTGGCCCGGTTTGAGGAGAAGGGCATCGTCCGGCTCACCGCCTCCGAGGGAAGGCGAAAGTCCTACATCATCACAGAGGAAGGCATGGCAGAACTCCGGAAGGAATACCTGCGCTTGCAAACCCTTGTCCGGGACGGTGCCTTCTTCTTTGACAAATGAATCATCATGGCTGTCATTGCGAACCGGTACGGATGTCACCGGTCCGGAATGACAGCTTTTTTTCGTTATCGGGGTTGACTTTTGATGACTACTGTTGTAGACTGTTATTACAGCGACTACAAACGTAGACAAAAGGAGGTTATTCCATGAATATACCCAAAATCCCGGAGGGGGAGTACCGGTTCTGCCTGCTCATGTGGGAGCATGAGCCTGTCACGGCCTCGGAAATGGTGAAGCTCTGCCAGGAAAAGCTGGCCTGGAAGCGCACCACAACCTATACGGTCATCAAACGCCTGGGAGAACGGGGGGTTCTCAAGCTGGAAAACGGCATCGTCACCTCTCTGATCTCCAAGGAGCAGGCGGAAAAAGCGGAAATCGAAACTTTGGTGGAATCCCGATTCGGCGGCAGTCTGCCTGCCTTTGTGGCGGCCTTTACCAAGCATCAGAACCTGTCTGAAGCAGAGCTGGATGAAGTTCAGAGCATGATTGACCGCATCCGAAGGAGAGGGGGAGAAAAATGACCGAATTATTCCTAGATGTTGTCAACAGGAGCATATCCGCAAGCTGGCTGATTCTTGCGGTGGTAGGGCTTCGGCTTTTGCTGAAAAAGGCGCCGAAATCCGTAAATGTAATGCTTTGGGGTTTGGTGGCCCTGCGTCTGCTGTTCCCATTTTCCGTTGAAAGCACGCTGAGCCTGATTCCCAGTGCCCAGACCATTCCTCTGAATATCGGAACCACCGCCGCCCCGGCGATCCACAGCGGATTTCCAGCGCTGAACAGCGCCATCAATCCCATCCTCCAGCAGACTGCCCCGGCCCTTGCCGGCACGCCATCCAGCCCCATCCGGATCACCCTGGAGCTGCTTTCCGATCTCTGGCTGGTGGGTGTTGTGATTATGGTGCTTTACACCTCCTTCAGCTATCTGATCCTTTACCGGAAGCTGGCAACTGCGGTGATTCTCCGGGACAATCTCTATCAGTGCGAGGAGGTTTCCTCTCCCTTCGTCCTGGGTCTGATCCATCCAAGAATCTATCTGCCCTATTCCATGGAAGCGGAGAGCCTGAGCCACGTGATTGCCCATGAGCAGGCCCACATCCTACGCAGGGATCACTGGTGGAAGCCCCTGGGCTTTCTGCTGCTGACCATTCACTGGTTCAATCCCATTCTGTGGCTTGCCTACATCCTGCTGTGCAGGGATATCGAGCTGGCCTGCGACGAGAAGGTCATTTCCCGGCTTGGGGATGAAGCCCGGGCTGACTATTCCCAGGCCCTGCTGGAATGCAGCATCAACCGCCGGATGATCGCCGCCTGCCCTCTGGCCTTCGGTGAGGTGGGCGTGAAGGAA
This sequence comes from Oscillospiraceae bacterium, assembly GCA_017501695.1. Lineage (GTDB taxonomy): Bacteria > Bacillota > Clostridia > Oscillospirales > Oscillospiraceae > Faecousia. The sequence goes on along the minus strand of JAFVWL010000079.1, from coordinate 2,207 downwards.
CGGGTGAAAAATGTGATGAATTACCGCAAACCCGGCTTCTGGATCATGGTCATTGCCCTGATCGCCTGTATCGCAACCGCCGCGGCCTTCCTGACCAATCCGCCCAGCCCCTCCCTGGAGGTACTGCCGCTGATCCATTCTCACAGCTACGGCGTGGTGGAGGTGACCTATGAAGCGACCGTGTATAATTACAGCATGGTTGCTCAGGTAAATACACCTCTGTATTCCATTACAGAAGAAATGGTTCTTTCCTCTCAGAAAGAGCTTGCCTTTGGCGATCCCTGGACTACCCTGGGTCAGCTGAAGCCTGTGGAACTGAACGCAGACAATTTTGATGCTTATTTTTACTATGAGGATGGCTGGATCAAGGGAAATTCCGCCAGATCCATTCGTAAGGATGTGGCTAATGCATGGGAGCTAATCTATAACGAAGAGCATTTGTATTATCTTCTCCAGATGAAAAACGGCGAACTGTTCCTTGCCTATGGCTATTATGATGCAGCGGAAAAGAACGATCCCGGCTCTGATGATACCTCCATCCGCTGGCTCTACCGCCTTGCCGTGGACCTGAACGAAGAATACAACATTACCGCCAAATCCGGCGAGAACAGCGTCCCCGTAACCATCTTCCCTCCGGAAACCGCTGCCGCCAATTTCGCAGGGGCCGTCCACTGGCTGACCATCGCCCCCGGCGAGGATTTCTGCCCCTTCCGCATCTACCAGAACGGCCAGGAGGTCAGGGGTTATTATCTATGCTATGACACCAAGACCTACGAAACGGTTCCCCATCTGGTACCCTCCGGCCTGGACCCCCAGACCTACCTGTTCCAGAACTGCGACCCGAACAAGGAGTACATTGTGGTGATGATGCCAACCACTGAGCGTGACGCGCCCATCTACACCTTCGGTGTCCGATTCGCCGGGGAACTCCAAAGCGCCGCAGAGATTGATTATTATCTGACCGTGGGACAGGAGGGTGTCCACAAAATCGTTGTCAGCGCGGACCACCAGGAAGAAACCATGTACAAGGAGGATGGCACACCCTACCGGAAGGGCGACCGGCTGATTTTGAACCTGCTGTCCGGAAAAAACCTGCTCAATGGTTTCGCCATCGAAGCTCTGGACGCGGACGGAAAGCTGATCTGGAACTATGATCTCTACACAGACCGGGGAATTACGAACGAAACGCCGATTCAGGACCGGGACTGGGTCATCTCTCCTGTTGTCCACATGCCTCAAGCCGCCATGATTCCCACCGATTCCCGGAACACCGGCATTTTTGACCAATACCTCTATCTGACCATCGACGGAGCGAAATACCGCTATGAGCGGCAGGAGGCACTACCCGATGGAATCCAGGCGGATCAGCTTCTGGCCACCGTCACAGAAATGGATGCCGGCCAATATACCTATACCGTTTTCGGGGTGAAGGACAGCCCGGGCTTCTCCCAGTTTCTGGTCCATTCCGAATTTGATGATACCCTCCGGCTCTACCGCTACAGTCCCTCCAAGGCCTGTGAGCCCGGTGCTCTGGAGAAGGCCAAGGCATCCGGCTTCGTGGTCATGGAGAACAACGATGTTACCTCCGGCCAGGATGTCTGGATGGAATTCTATGAAAAGACCCGGCAGAAGCAGCGCTGCTCTGTGACCCTTGCCTACTATCATACCCTTGACCCGGCGGATTGCTCCGAAACCTATTACGAAGCCTACCGGGAGGATTATCCCTTCCTGGGCATTGCGGAGCTTAGCTTTGACGGTCACTGCTACACCTATACTGAAACGGAATCCGGCTATGTCAAGACCTTCCGCTATCTGGTGCGCTATACCGAGCAGGATCAGCCCGAAAGCTACACCGCCCGCACAGGTCCCTTCGTCCGGTATGTCCTGGTCAATGACGAATCCGTGACCCTGATGGAGCTTTGGAACGGTCTGTACAGCTCCCATTTCGGTGATTATATTGACCATTGGTGCGTCTATACGGATCAGAAATAAGACTCTGCGCTCCACGGCATCATTTTTTGCCGTGGGGCGCTTTTTTAAGAACGCCTGTTGACAACGTAAACAACGTTAGACAATATGAAATGACTCCTCACTTGCAAAACGTGGATTTACCTGTCATACTTAAGGTGCTAACACTTAAGAAACCGGAATTACCACATACAAGGAGGAGTCACCATGACAAGTATAACCTATATCGGGATGGATGT
>JAFVWL010000078.1 GCA_017501695.1 Oscillospiraceae bacterium | reverse complement strand
CTCGTCCCACAGGACGCGCACATGATGGGGCAAGCGGCCCCCATGCACATTGTCGGCCCGTTCACACAGGAGATTGAACATCTGCGAAAAAGCGAGAGCCACCAAAAAATTGTAGGTGCTGTCCGTATCGCTGATGCAGAAAAAGGTTGCCGTCCGTCTGTCACCCATACGGTCAAGTTCCAATTCATCGTAGCTCATAATCTCCCGGAGCTGGGGGATGTCAAAGGGAGCCAGACGAGCGCCGCAGGAAATCAAAATGCTTTTGGCCGTCTTGCCGCTGCTTAACTTGTACTTTTTGTACTGCTTGACAGCAAAACAATCCGGCTTGCGCTTTTCCAGCCCGGCGAACATATAGTCCACCGCGTTCATAAAGTCCTCGTCATCCTCCTTGACCTCCATGCCGGAAATCATGTCCACCAGCGTATTCATATTGCGATCTTCCTCCGCACCCTCGAAAATGATATAGCCCAGCAGGGCGCAGTATAGGAGCGTTTCAGCCTTCGTCCAGAACGGATCGCCCTCTTTGCCCTCGCCCTTGGTGTTGGAGATAAGGGCATTGACGAACTTTAGGATGTCGGACTCGTTCTTGATATACGCCAGCGGGTTATAGTGCATGGACTTGGAGAAGTCGATGCTGTTGAATACCTTGATTTTGTACCCCCGCTTTTGGAGAAAGCTGCCCACTTGGGACAGGACGCCGCCCTTCGGGTCTACCACCACGAAAGAGGAATGGGCCTGTAAAAGCTGGGGCGTGAGCCAAAAGCGGGTTTTGCCCGAGCCGGACGATCCGATGACACAGGTATTGAGGTTTCGGGCGTTGGCCGGGATCTTGGGCCGGGTGTTCATGGTGAGAAACTCCGTCCCGGTCAGAATGACATTGTTTTCAAACTTGGGATCGACAAAGGGCTTGATGTCCTTTTCGTTTCCCCACCGGGCCGAGCCGTACTCCTCGTCACGCCGGAACTTCTTGGCTTTTTTACTTTTCATGTGGATGAACAGACGGAACGCCACGGCTCCCACGATACCAACCAGCCAGTCAACAGGGTTTAGCCCCGGCGCGAAATCGGCAAAGGCCGGGCCGATAGTCTGGCCGATCCCCATCACTTTTGTTAGGAAACCCGCACCAGCGGCCAGCCGATAGGCCGTACTCAATTTGAGGAACGCCCAGCCGATGAACACATACGGGATATTGGGAATGAGGAATTTTCGGAGCTTATCTGTTTTCATGCGCCGCCTCCTTCACACGCTCCCGCTGTTTGGGCTTTTCACGGGTGAGCTGATCTCCGGCCCGCTTGATCTGATCCCGGATGGGGATGCGCCTGGACTTGGACTTGTTCAGCACCTTTTTGGAATACTCCGAGAAACAGGCGGTCATGGCATCAGCCTGTCCCGCCTTGAAAAACAACAGGTATTTGTCCGGGCCTGTCTTATAAAAGGCATAGTCCACATTCCACTTCCGGGCCACCCGGTCAAAACTCTTGGTATCGCCGGACAGCTCCAGACTGTTGGTAGACACGCCATGCCGCATAAGCTGCTTTACGGTCTGTTTGCCGTGAGGGGTCTGCCGGGCGCGGTGTTCTTTGGCAATCTTGCGCCCCACAGCGGCCACCACATAGGCAAGGCTCCGCGCCGTCAGCTTACTGGCCCGGACGGAAACTGCAACAGTACGCCGGGAAATATCTTCTTCTATCAGCTATGCCGCCTCCTTTCTCACCTCGGGACAAGTTGTCCCAAGGTGGGGTTATCGTTCCGTATGGCCCAGCGTGGGCCGTTTCCGTTCCCCCTCCAGCGAGGAACGGTCTATAATTTCCTTGAAAGCTGACATCTGCTCCCGGATGGACAGCTTGGGCATGGAGAAAACGCGGTGCTCGTCGGGAATGTCATCCCGGCCCGTGTAGTGCTCTATAAAGCTGCTGCGGTTGTCGGCCACATATCCACCGGGGGCATAGTGGCCGCCGTCATTGATCCGCACATCCCGCCCGTATGCCTCATAGTCGATATAATCAATGAGGTGTTCCGGGACTTCCACACCGCCGAACTCCAGCACATACATACGGCCCAGCTCCTCGTCACTACGGACACCGGAATAGAACTCAAAGCAATCCAGATTTTGCGTGAGGTTGATTAAGTCTTTTACGCTACCTGTGTATTCGCCAGCGTCTATGACCGCCTCAAACTTTTCTATATCGCTCTGATCCATTTCCGACAGCAGCGCGGCCAGATAGTTGAGCTCGTCAATGCTTTCATATTCGCCCAAGTGCTCATGCAGCCCCAGTACATCGCCGTCAAAGCTGGTTATGAAAATCTCCTCATACCGTATGCCGTCCACGCCGATGCGCTTTAAGAGGGACTGTACCTCCTCCGCCGTGGTGGGAAATTTCAGCGTTTCGCCCACAAGCTGCCCCTCGGCATATTTGCCGAGGTTGGTAATGTAGGCTTCCAGCAGGGCCGCCATATCAGCGGCGGCCCTGTCCCTTGACCGTCAAGATGCCCTCCAGCGTGGTTGCCGTGATACCCAGCCGCTGGGCAACGGCAATATCGTTCTTCATGGCCTCGGTGACGGTATGGCCGCACACCACCAGCACATGAGAGCGTTTGAGCAGATTACGGGCCATGTCGATCCCGCTTTTATGCTCCTCGGGAATGGCATCATTGAGGAACAGGGGATGGAACAGCGTGGGGCAGATGGGCGAAAAGCCCGCCTCATACACGCTGCGGCAATACTGCGCCGCCTGTTTTGCGTTTTCGGCATCGCTGCCGCACCACGCAGCGGTGATATATGCGAGGGGTCGTTTCATTGTTAAAACCTCCATTCAATGAAAAAACCTCGGGACAAATTGTCTCGAGGTTACAGGCTCTTATCCGTTTTCTTTTCGGGCTTGCCCAGCTCGGGGGGCTGCTTGGCCTTCCAGTCATCCAGCAGGGCCATGATCTGATCCTTCATCTGACGGGGGGACTTGTCCTTGCCGAAATACTTTTCCAGTTCCGCGCTATTGATAATCACCTTATCAACCTCCTTCTTTTCTTCCATCAAAATGCCGTCGATCACATCGCCGTTCAGCTTGCCCTCTTGATCCAGCTTGCGGAGCCGCTGGGCTTGGGATAGGGACGGAGAGGACTGCTGGCCCTCAATGGACACGGCGATATACTTCTGATGTTTGGGCCGGATAAAGGAAATCTCCACGGCGGGGGTAAATGCCAGCTTTTTTTCGTCCAGCATTTTCTGCAAATCCGGCACCAGCTCGGTCAAGCGGATATACCGCTGTACCTGTTTGTAGTTCATGCCGTTGCGATCACCCACGATCTGCGTGGAGCGTTTACCCGCCTCCTGTGCGTCCTCACCGGGACGAGCGCCTTGGTGCTTGATGGCCTCCACCTGCATTTTCAAAGACTGTGCCTTTTCCGTGGGCAAAATCTTTTCGCGGTGGCGCAGGTTGTCATCCGTCATAGCGAGGATGGCCTCGTCATCGGTCATGTTACGGACGATACAGGGCATATTCACAAATCCGGCCAGTTCACTTGCCCTCTGGCGGCGGTGGCCCGCGATGATCTCATACCCGCCGTCCTCGGTGGGGCGCACCAGCGCGGGCTGGTTTACGCCGCTTGCCCGGACAGACTCCACAAGGCCCTGCATCTCGGCATCGTCACGGACACCAAAGGGATGATTTTTGAACGGGCGCAGCTCGGACAGATTGAGGTAGACAATTTCCTCTTTTTCTGCGCGGGTAGCGTCACGGGGCGCGGCGGGCTGCTCCGGCGCGGCAGGGGCGGGAGCCTCCTGCGGATTGGGTGCAGCATTTTCCGGGGCAGCCTTACTTTGGGACATTTTGTCTCGCGTGGGCGGCTTGGCCTTGTCGGGGGCCGCCTTGTCAGCCTTTGCCGGGCGGCCCTTGCTGGCCTTGGCCGCTGCTTTGTCCTTCGACTCCGTGGTTTTCTGCTTGGGAGCCTTTTCCTTCGGGGCCTTGTCCTTTCCGGCCTCCTCACGGGCGGCGGCGAAATCCACCACCTTGCCAGAGGGAGCAGGGGCAGGATCACTCTTGTCCGGGGTGGCAGTCTGCTTGGCCTCCTTGTCGGGCTTGAGCGGCTCGGGAGCCGCAGGGCTGGGAGCCTCCGGGACGGTGGGCTCCGCCTTTTCTGCGGGAGCTGCCTTTTCAGCCGGGGCGGGATCTGCCACAACGGGCTCGGCCTTGCCGGGAGCAGGCTGCTCCTGCGCGGGGGCCGTGTCAGTCGTTTCTGCCTCGGGGCCGATATTCTTTTTATCGTCTGCCAATGTCAAACCTCCTTTGTCTTGAAATGAAAAAAGCCAGCCCGATGGCTGGCAGCAGATAAGGGACTCCTCCTTTCAAGTTGTGGTGTATGAAAACGCCGCCCATAGTCTCACTCGGGCGGCGTAATGCTCAATATGAAATTGTTTTAGAATAAATACCTTGCTTGACAACTCGGATTTAATTTTAGATTAGATTTTTTCGCGGTGGCCTTCGTTCCACATTTTTTCATCGACATCGGCCATCATCAGCTTTAACAGGATGTCCGACATACTTTCACCGTTTTTATCATAACGGGGCTCCACGATAAAAACGCGATTGCCGATCTCATATCTTTGCGGCTCACCAGCTATATATTCTTTCTCCATACTCAACACCCCCTTTCGCTATGGAACAAGGAAATTATACCATGCGAAAAGGGAATTGCGGTATCGAGCTTGTTTTCAAATTTAGTATTGATATGCGGTCTGGCCCCAGCTATAATGAATTTCAAGAAAAACGCCGATGGTTTTGCGGCTTTTGGTGGGGTGTCCCGCGTATTGAACGCTCTATTGGCCCGATTTAGAGGGGTATGTAACCGATCTAACCGGGAGAGCGCTTGAATGGCATTCAAGAGGT
>JAFVWL010000077.1 GCA_017501695.1 Oscillospiraceae bacterium | reverse complement strand
GGGGCGACCCTTGCGGTCGCCCGGCGGCGAAGCCGCCTCGGCCCCCGCTTTTCAAGAGGGGGCTGGCAAAAATCGGCTCTTCGGAACCGATTTTTGACTGGGGGAGTTCTTTTTTCTCTCCCCCCCCCGGCCCTGCGGGCCACCCCCCCCTCATAAATGCGGGGGGCAAGGGGTGCGGTGCTGATATAAACTACAATTTCCACGACAGAATCAGAGGTGTATCAACATGGAAGAGATCGTAACTAAGAAAAGAATGTTATCCGGCATCAAGCCCTCCGGTGACCTGACCCTGGGTTCCTACCTGGGGGCCGTGAAGAACTGGGCGGAGCGCGCCGATCAATATGAATGCTTCTACTTTATGGCGGATCTCCACGCCATCACTGTCCGTCAGAACCCCGCGGACCTGCGCCGCCGGACCCTGGAGCAATTAGCTCAGTACATCGCCTGCGGTCTGGACCCGGAGAAGAATACCCTGTTCATCCAGAGCCATGTGCACCAGCATGCGGAGCTGGGCTGGGTCCTGGACTGCTATTCCATGTTCGGCGAGCTGAGCCGCATGACCCAGTTCAAGGACAAGTCTGCCAAGAATGCCGACAACATCAACGCCGGCCTGTTTACCTATCCCAGCCTGATGGCCGGTGACATCCTGCTGTACCAGCCGGATCTGGTGCCCGTGGGCGAGGACCAGAAGCAGCACGTGGAGCTGACCCACGTCATCGCCCGCCGCTTTAATGGAATCTACGGCGATGTGTTCAAGATTCCCGAGCCCTTTGTTCCTAAGGTCGGTGCCCGGATCATGTCCCTGACCAACCCCACCGCCAAGATGTCCAAGTCCGAGAATGAGGACACAGGCCGGGTGCTGCTGATGGATCCCCCTGAGGTCATCATGAAGCAGTTCAAGCGGGCCATTACCGACTCCGATACGGAAAACTGCGTCCGCTACGACAAGGAGAACAAACCCGGTGTTTCCAACCTGATGACCATTTACTCCGCCGTCACCGGCAAGACCTTTGAGGAAATCGAAGCTGAGTTTGCCGGCTGCGGCTACGGCAAGTTCAAGCCCGTGGTGGGTGAGGCAGTGGTGGAGCATCTGCGCCCCATTCGTGAGGAATCCCTGCGGCTTATGAAGGACAAGGCATATCTGGAGTCCGTCTACCGGGACGGCGCCCAGAAGGCCTCCTATGTGGCTGAGAAGACCCTGCGCAAGGTCTACAAGAAGGTCGGCTTCGTGGCCAGATAATGGATATCGAAAGAAGGACCCGCCATCGGCGGGTCCTTTTTACTTCTTTACGAGTCCACGAAGCCAGCTTAGATCATCCCTGGATATTACCCCAAGCAGGGTCAGTAAGCTGCCAAAAACTGCCAGAAAAGCACCCAGCCGCCAAAGCCAGCCCGTGACCATGGCCGCGGCGGCAACGGCGCACAGCGCCGCCGCCAAGGTTAAGCCGGATTCCCGGAGGGGCAGACGAATATCTGCGGTTTTTAGCAGCAGCCTCAGGCTGAGAATGAAATTCAGCAAATGGGTGATGAGAAAGCTGACGAAATACCCGGTCATTCCAAACCGCGGCAGCAGCAGATACAGCAGCACCACATCCAGTGCGGAGGTTAGGATGTTATACCGGACACAGATTTTCTGCTGGCCCAGCCCCTTGGTCATGGCATCTGTAATGGCGTCGCAGTAGAGCATGGGGGCCAGCCAGGCGTACAACGCCAAATGCTGTCCGGCTTCGGTACTGCCGTACAATGCGGAACACAGATCCCCTGCCAGCAGATGCAGGATCCCAAAGCAAAGACATCCGTACAGCAGGGCGATACGAAGGCTCCGGCCCGTCAGATAACGAATACGCTGCTGACTGCCCGCCGCGGCACACCGGGCCAGCTCAGGAATCAGCAGCTCCGCCAGGGCGAACAGGATCGCAGCCGGGAACATAAGCACCGGGAACACCATGCCGCATACTGTGCCAAAGGCCGCCAGCGGCGGGATCAGACTGGGATACAGTGCCAGCCTTCGTGGGACCATGAGGTTTTCCGCCGTGTTGATGCCAATCTTCAAATCGTCTGCCAGGGCAAGGGGTACCGCTGTGTCCACCAGCCGGGCAGCCACCGGGATCCGCTTGCCTCTGGGAGCCTTTTCCCTGTGCCGCAGGATCAGCAGGCAAATCACGGTCAGGCAAGCCCCAACCCCGCTGCCCAGAACCACCGCTTGGCAGGACTTGCCTGGATCGTCTCCGGCCCACAGGGTCAGAGCGCCCACGGTCACCCCCATGGAGCAGAGCTGTTCCCCAATCTCCACCGCCGCCAAGGTTCCAATACGGTTGGCGGCTGTGAAATACCCGGTCATGCATCCGCACAGGCACACCACAGGCAAAAACACGGCAAAGGTCCTCAGCGCTCCCACCGTAGCCGGCTCACCGATCCAGACCTCCGCGATCCAGGGCGCGGCCAATTGCAATCCCAAGGATAAAGCTCCGCTGCAGATCAGACTGTACAGCAGACATCCCCGCAGTACCCAGGTCACATTTTGCGGCCGCTTTTTGCCCAGCTCCTCGGCGGTCAGGTACATGGTGGCGGTGCGGATGCCCGCCATACCTGCGGTCATGGCCAGACTTCCCACGGAGAGTACAAGCTGCAGCAAACCCACCCCGGAGGCGCCCAGCCGGCCGGAGATAAACACCTGAAAGGATGTGGAAACCAGCCGCAGGGCCAGATTCACGGCAGTCAGCAGCAGAGCATTGTAAAACATGGGCAGTTTTTTCGGCAACGCGATCATCCCCTTTGCCGTATCCTATGCGGCGAAAAACAAGGGTATGTCCGTCATGAAAAAAGGGGTAGATTTTTTTGTCGTTATTTGGTATAATGCTATGTAACTTGTATCTGGAGGTGCCGAAATGGCATATCAATATCCCATGGATGAGGAAACCGTATCCGCTCCCCGGCGCAGACGGACCTCCGCTTCCGCCACCACGACCCGGAAGCGCCGCCGCAGAAAAAGAAACCGGGTCCGTTTTGATCTGATCTTCCTGGCTGCCGTCACCCTGGTGGTGCTTTTGGCCATTGCCATGCCCCGGCAGCAGATCCAGCCGAATCCCACGGATGATCCGGTGCTGGAAAATCCTACAGACCCCACGGACCCGCCCACGGATCCGCCTACAGATCCCCCCACGGACCCGCCTACCACAGTCTTTACCCCGGTGCCCCTGACCTTTACGGAGGAACACGTGGATCTGATCTACGCCCGGGAAATCTACGGCGCGGAGGCGGACATTGAGGAAGCCATGCTGGCTCCGCTGGACTGGAACCTGCTGGACCCCAGCTTTACGGTGCTGATCATCCACTCCCATATTTCCGAAAGCTATACCCTGGGTCCTGATGAGGTTCCCGATGAGTCCTCATCTTTTACCAGCGATCCCTACCGCACCGATGACGAGCGGTATAACATGGTCGCCATTGGCAAGCGGATTGCTCAGGTCCTGGAGGATCATGGCATTAACGTGATCCACGATACCACATCTTTTGAAAAGCCTAATTCTGACTATGCCTACGGAAATGCCAAGACCTATCTGAAGGATCTGCTTGAAGAGAATCCCAACATCAGCTTGATCCTGGATATCCACCGGGACGCGGTGGAAAATTCCGACGGCACCCAGTGGGCCCCCACGGTCACCGTTAACGGGGAGAAGGCTGCCCGGATATCTATGGCCATTTCTCAGGATACCAACAATCCCCGGTGGTACGCCCGAAACCTGTCCTTCGCGGTGAAGCTGGGTGCCCAGTTGAACCTGAATGTGGACAAGACATTCCGCCAGCTACTGGTCACCGATACCAGCAGCCACTACAACCAGTACCTGGGACCCACCACCATGCTCATTGAGATAGGTACCGCAGGCAACACCATGGACGAAGCCCTGAATGCCGCGGAGCTGCTGGCCAAAGCTCTGGCAGAGCTGGGTGCCGGCGCCAATCTGAACGGATAATTTCTGCAAAATCACCCGAACGGCATCTCCGTTCGGGTGATTTTTTTGAATAAACCGGAACTCTACGGTCCGTGGGTGTTAAAAATAACCCTGATTTGCTATGCTCAGGTGGAAAGGAGGCCAATATATGGACCAAATCAAGATCGGCAGTTTTATAGCCGAGGTCAGAAAAAGCAAAGGCATCACCCAGCGGCAGTTGGCGGATCGCATGGAAATCAGCGACAAGACTGTATCCAAATGGGAACGGGGCAAGGGACTGCCGGAGGTTTCCCTGATGCTGCCCCTATGCCGGGAGCTGGAAATTACCGTTAACGACCTGCTCACCGGTGAAAAGGTTGCTCCGGCGGAATACCAACAAAAAGCGGAGGAAAACATGATGAATCTGATTCGGGAAAACCAGGAAAACAGGAAGCGGGCCATCCTGTCGGCCATCTGTGTCGTGATCACCATTATTGCGGTGTGTTCTCTGGTGGTTATTTCGGCCTATATCGAAATGCCCGTGGCGGTCCGGGTGGTGCTGGTGCTACTGGCCGTTGCGGTGTCTGTCGTGGGTGTGGGTGCCGCGGCGGTGCTGGAACGGGAGGCGGGCCATTTTGAGTGCCCCCACTGTAAGCACCTGTTTGTACCGACTATGGGAGAATATGTGAAGGGTTACCATACCCTGACCAAGCGGCACTTGACCTGCCCTTCCTGCGGAAAGACCGGGATGTGTCGTCACCGGATTGTGCGGTAAATACCAAGGACCTGCCGTTTGGCAGGTCCTGTTGTTATCCGTTCATCTCCTTGCACAGGGGTGCCAGGGGGCATTCGCCGCATTTGGGGCTCCGGGCGGTGCATACCTCCCGGCCAAACAGAACGATCCGGTGGCAGAAATCGGAGCTTTCCTCCGGTGGAAGAATCTGCCGGAGCTGCCGCTCCACCTTTTCCGGTTCCTTGCCCTGGGACAGGCCCAGCCGGCCGCAGATACGGATGCAGTGGGTGTCGCAAACTACGCTGCCCGGCTGCTTATACAAATCCCCCAGCAGAAGATTGGCGGTCTTCCGGCCCACACCGGGGAGTTCCAGCAGCGCTTCCATGGTATCCGGTACCTTGCCGCCGTGCTTTTCCAGCAGCAGACCGCAGGCCAGGACGATGTCCCGGGCTTTGTGCTTGTAGAAACCGCAGGAATGGACCAGCTCCTCCACATGGCTGATGGGAGCTGTGGCCATGGCCTCCAGGGTGGGGTAGGCGGCAAAGAGAGCCGGGGTCACCAGATTCACCCGGGCATCGGTACACTGGGCGGAAAGCCGTACTGCGATCATCAGCTCGTAATCCTTTTCATAATGGAGCGCGCAAACCGGATCGGGATAACGCTGCTTCAAAATGTCAATAATGGCCTGGACCTTTTCTTTCATGGAGCTCACTTCCTTTTCTCCATTTTACCACAGGAAGCCCCAAAAGAAAAGAGAAAACTACAGGGCACCTCTAAAAACTCCCCTTTTGGATTTTGGACGAACCTTCTGCCCAAATCACCAATAGTAGTTTTTAGAGTTTGCCTACAAAAACAGATACAGCGCCAGAGTCAGCAGGGCGCAGTTCTGGTCCTCCTGGTCATCTCCGGCCATAAGCAGCAGCAACAGCAGTATCAGCAAATCCGCGGTATCAAAATCCTTGGGCAGAAGCTGCCGAAAGAACTGGCCGATGCCCTGTCGGGATTCCCGGCACGGGGGCCTGGCTGGCTCCGGCCGGAGATGTTCCTGCCGGGGTGGCTCTTTTGGCGGGGGGCAGGGCTCAGGCTCCCGGGCCGGACACGGGGCTTCCGCCGGGGGCTGAGGTTTCGGCTTTGGCCGGGGCGGGGGAGGGGCCTGTTTCTGAGGAACCCGGTCCGGGGTGCTGCTTCGGCGATAGCTGCCGTCGGGCTGTGGAATGTATCGGTTATACATGGTCGTCACCTGCCTGACATGGATAGGAAACCGCTCTGGCCCAGGAATGCGGAAGCGACCCTTGCCAGCTTAGCGGCCCGCATGGCCCGCTCCAACCGGTTCAGCCGGTCCTTGCCCAGATAGGGATTCAGAGCCTGAAGCAGGGCCTTTTGATTCCGGTCCACTCCGGTCTGTCCCATAACGCCGGAAAGGGTCCGCAGCAGTCCTGGGTCAAACTCCGGCAGCCCAGGCGGGGATGCTTCCTGGACCGGGGCTTGGGTCTGGGTTCCCATGGACTGAGCCATGGTCATGATCTGCTGCATGAGCTGGGGGTTGCTCAGCACAGCCCCCAGCTTTTCTTCAAGACCGTCCACGGGAATCACCAAGCTTTCCAAGAAGCTGCCGGATCTCCGGCACCGCCAGAAGCTGCTCCATGGCATCCAGGGCCTGACCGTAGTCTCCGGCGACGGCCTGATTCATGGCCCGGTCCACCGCGGCGGGATCTCTTGACCGCATCAGGTCCATTAATTGCCGCGCGGCCGGGGATTGGGCCAGCCGCAGGGCATCTTCCATAGAAAAATCCTGAGATTTTTTCTCCACTTTCTTGCCTCCTGTCGATTTGCCTGTTATAATAGAGTGTATGATTTTGATCAATACTACTATATGCGGTAATAGAACGGCAGGTGCGCTATGAAAATTCTTGTATTGTCCGATTCCCATTCAGCCTTGAGCTTTATGCGCCGGTGTGTCAGTCTGGTAAAGCCGGATGCCATGATCCACCTGGGTGATTTTTATGAGGACGCCCAGACCATCGCGGAGGAGAATCCCCATATCCCCATGCACCAGGTACCGGGTAACTGCGACCTGTACCGGATGGTCCGGTTCGCTCCGGATATCCTGAACTACGCTGTGGGCGGCGTGGAGCTGTATATGACCCACGGCCACAAGCACGGTGTCAAATATGGCATTGAGAATTTGCTTCGGGAAGCCCGGAAGACCGGTGCCAAGGCGGTCCTGTACGGACATACCCATGTGGCGGACTGCCACCGGGAGCCCGATGGCCTGTGGGTCCTGAACCCGGGAAGCTGCAATTACTACGGCGGCAGCGTGGGCCTGATGGAAATCGAAAACGGCGGGATCCGGTCCTGCCGGATTCTGGAACATAATGATTTGGAGGAATTTGTATGATCCTGACCATCGACGTCGGTAATTCCAACATCGTCCTGGGCGGTGTGGAAGGCAATGACATTGTTTTTGAAGCGAGACTGCGGACGGATGCTACCAAAACATCGGACGAATACTGCATCGACCTGAAAATGATCCTGGAGGTTTATGGAATCAAGTCCGTTGACATCGAGGGCACCATTATCGCCTCTGTGGTTCCCCAGGTCCTGAACTCCATGCAGACTGCTGTCAAGAAACTCACGGGCAAGACAGCGCTGGTGGTTGGGCCCGGCCTGAAGACCGGTCTGAACATCCTCATTGAGAATCCTGCCCAGACCGGCGCGGATCTGGTGGTGGGCTGCGTGGCGGCCCTGCGGGAGCATAAGCCCCCTATGATCGTGGTGGACATGGGCACCGCCACTACCATGATCGTCCTGAACAAGGACGGTGCCCTCATTGGCGGTATGATCGCTCCCGGCGTCAAAATCTCTCTGGATGCCCTGACGGAGCGGACCGCACTGCTGCCGGGCCTGCAGTTGGACCAGCCCAAGAAGGCCATCGGCCGTAATACCATCGACTGTATGCGCAGCGGCATTATGATGGGCGCCGCCTGTATGCTGGATGGAATGGTGGAGCGGATGGAGGCGGAGCTGGGCTGCAAGACTACGGTCGTTGCCACCGGCGGCATCGCCAAGTTTGTGATCCCCATGTGCAAGACCCCCATGATCTATGACAAGGACCTGCTGGTCAAGGGCCTGGCGGCCCTGTACCGGGATAACGTCAGAAAACCGTAACCACGAACAGCAGGATCACCACCACAGCCAGGGTGGTGGCGGCAGCCAGGGCTCCGTCCAGGACCTTTTCCAGGAAGTAACCTGCCCGGGCTGCATTGGGGAAGGGATTATGGTTGGTCCGGATATAAGCCCGGCGGCGGCAGGCTGCAAAATTGGGTCTGCGGATAGCGGCGGTGTTTTTCATGGTGAAGTCCTCCTTTTGTTTGATCTGGCCTTAGCATACAACATACATTGTCCAATAAAATGGACTGATTAACAATTTGTGACAATTTGTTTGTCCTCTTGCATCTTATTGAGATTTGTGGTATGATATGACAAGTATCAGCCGGAGGTGGCTTATGGAAAACAAGGAAAATCAAATGAACGGATGGCAGAACTTCTGCCGGATCGTCAGCGGCGGCGCGGAACGCTTTGGCACGGTCTGCCGGGCGGTGTGGGACTGGATCTTCCGCCTGCGTAAAATATTCATGGCACTGCCGGTGCTGTATTACGCCCTGGACCTGGCGAAGAAGAACATGGAAGAGCTGCCGGAGGTGGTGGGCTTTGATATCCAGTCCACCGGCGAGTTTGCCCAGATGATCTCCCGGGAAACGGCGGTCTATGGCCCCCTGGCCCTGACTTTGATCGCCCTGATCCTTATGTTCTGTTCCCGCAGGACCATCTATCCTTGGCTCATCAGCATCTTCACCCTGGTGCTGCCCCTTTTGATCTGGTTCCTGAATACCATGACTCTGTAAATAAATCACGCCCTCCGGATCCTACCGGAGGGCGTTATGCTATCAAAAAGCAAGGTGGAGCAGAATTGAGAAAAATATCCCCAGGAATATGCCACACTGTTCGAAAAAATGGAATTTGGCGGCGAGTCGCCGCGGACAATGCGTGCTCGGTGCAGAGCGTTTCGTTACTGCCCTGACCCGCTCGGTATCGTTCCTGCGGAAGTATTCGACAAATTGGAATTTGTCCAACTGCTCTTTTATTGTTTCTTTTCATATATATCGAGCAAATGACCAGACAATCCTATCATGTCGGCACGCTCACAGATGGAGTAAATGTATTCGGTATAACAAGCAAATTCTTCATCAGACATTGACAACAATAATTCTCTCATTGCTCCCGATATCATTTCTGTTCCTACTAAATGAAGACGATGTACATCAAAGCCACTCATAAGAGCATTGATATCTTCAATTCGGTAAAAGGAAAGGTGTCTTTTCTTGTTTTCCTTAAATCGCCAATTTGAAGAGATAATCTTTTCTCTTGCCTCTGCTTCGTTGATATGACCATTTCTAAAGAAATAGTTTATTACAGTCATTTCGTTTAAGATATATGCCATAAAAACCGTTCCATTAGGCTTTGTCACCCTAAGTGCTTCACTTACCGCTGCTTTTCTCTCGGTGTCAGCAGAAAGGTGGTACATCGGACCTAAATGAAGAACAATGTCATATTCATTGTCTTTCAGCATGTGGAGCTTGACCGCATCACCCTGGACAATTGTGACATCTTCACCAGGCAAAGTCTTTTCTTTGAAACCCTCAATATTCCTCTCCACCAATTCAACCGCATGAACTGTGTATCCTTTTCTGGCAAAGTAGTGGGAGTATCGACCTGTGCCTGCCCCGACCTCCAAGATTTTCATTCCTGGCTTAAGGTATTTCTCAACAAAACGAATAGTGGTTAAAAATTCAACCTGTCCAAAACGAGAGAGAAGTCGGTCATCTTCATTCCACTCATTATAATAATCTTCAAGTATCGCTTTTCTGTCCATAAATGCAACTCCAAATTCAAATTTGTCGAATTGATCATACCACAAAACAATAAAATGTTCAAACAAGAAGTGAAATATTCTTCGGATGTTCAGGAATGACCCGCGACCAATTATGGACCTGTGTCCACACCCGCACCCCAGGGAGGTCTCTCTTGCCCTACGGGCAATTCATCTCCTGGCAATCCCGTATTCTGTGGCAAACAGCTGCCGAAAACTATGTCATTGCGAGCTGCGAAGCAGCGTGGCAATCTCCTGGTGGACGGTTGCGAAACCTGTCGACCAAAGTCCATCGTAGATGTTCGATGTTAATTGGATGGCTGGTCATTTCAGTCGGTGCTGGAGATTCCCACGGGCTGTCGCCATTGGAATGACATCATTTCTACATAGGAGGAAAACAATATGGAAGATAATCTGATGATCTTCAAGGACACCATCGCCGCCCTCTTCATGGCCCTGGGGCCGTCCTGGGCTGGCAGGGCATCATGGCATGGGTGGCAGCCATCGCCGACGGCATTATGGCCGTGATCTGTGCCAATCTGCCCATCGGCATGGACTGGCCCGGCCTGATCCTGCCCCTGGTCCTGGCCTGGTACATCATCACGGAGCTGGGCTCCATCCTGGAGAACGCCGTGAAAATGGGAGCATCCGTCCTCGAGTGGCTGGTCAAGCTCCACACCGCCAGCCTGGCCATGTTCAACACCGCCGGCGACACCGCCACGGACATCACCCCCGACGAACCTTACACACCCGAAATCGAGCCCACCGCCCCTCCCGACCCGGAGGAGCAGCGGATCGATTAAACAATGATCCCCCTCCTGGACTTTTCCGGGAGGGGGATTTTTGTTAGCATTTTTGATTCTTTAACCCGAAAATTCGTTTGCTATAAACGAATAAAGAAAGTTATAGAAACAGTATAATACAAAGAAAAAACGCCCGAAACTACTGTTTCAGGCGTTTTCTTGATGGCGGAGTGAGAGGGATTTGAACCCTCGCGCCGCTTTTGACGGCCTACTCCCTTAGCAGGGGAGCCCCTTCGGCCTCTTGGGTATCACTCCGAATGAAAGTCTATTTGTTTGTGCCAAAGTATTCTAGCACAACCCACTGCGTTTGTCAAGTCAAATCCTGGGGATTTTATACTCCGGCGGATGTCCCTTGACAATTTGAGTTGGAAATGTTATTATTTACCCCACATGGAGAGTTGTCCGAGCGGTTTAAGGAGCCAGTCTTGAAAACTGGTGATGGGGAAACCCACCGTGAGTTCGAATCTCACACTCTCCGCCAAACTAAAACCTACTGTTGATACAAAAATTCAGCAGTAGGTTCTTTTATTTGTTCTGAAAGAGTTGGATTCTAATGCGTTTTTGTCACGCATTCAGCAAATAGATAACGAATAATAGCCTGGTTTACGAAATTGCATCTGATTACCAATCAGAATTGGCCGATGCAATCGTTAAATCGGGCTATCGTTATTTTACGGGAAAACGGGAGTTTGCCAGTTCTTGTGGTGTCCCTTTTTTGTCTCAGGCAATGGTGTATACTGTTGTCAGATAAAAACAGGAGGAATTCATGATGAATGATGCAACACTGGAACGCGTTGAGCTGAGTCTGCACACCACGGTATCGGATGATATCTCAGTGATAACCCCCAGAGAGGCGATTGAAACAGCTGTTAAGCTGGGACACAGGGCAGTTGCTGTCACCAACCTGAATTCGGTACAGGATTTTCCTGAACTGGAGGACTGTCAGCGCAGATACGGAAATAAACTTAAGGTAATCTACGGTGCGAAAGTACATTACTTGAAAGATGATACTGAATACGGAATATCCTTGCTTGCTAAAAATCAAGAGGGTCTCAGGGGCCTTTACCGCATTCTCTCCTCTATGCGAAAACTTGGAAACTGTAAGGTGGCAGATTGGCAAGTCATTGAAGATAACAGAAAAAACCTGCTTTGCGGATGTGACTGTGCCCTGATGACAGAACTGAAAGCTTCGGTTATGTCTTCGGAGGACACACCCCAGCAGCAGGCCGAGATCGCAAAGCGCTATGACTACATTGCTCTGGTCCCCTACGATTATCCTGAGGAAAAGGGAATCAATCTGCAGTTGTATGCCATCGGAAAAGCAAGCGGCATTCCTGTGGTGGCGGTGGGAAACTGCCACTATATCGTTCCGGAGGACCGGATCTGCAAAAAAATTCTTTCCAATACTTATGGGAAAGCGGAGGAAATCCGATCCACTCATTTCCGGACAACAGAAGAAATGCTGGATGAATTCTCTTATCTGGGCCGGGAGGCGGCATACGAGGTGGTAGTCACCAACACCAATCTGATTGCAGACAGAATCGAAGATGTCCACCCAATCATGGACCGTTCATATCCGCGCTTTACGCTGCCCAATGCCAATGAGGAGGTTCGACGGCTCAGCATAGAAAAGCTCCATGCCCTTTACGGACCCCAGCCGCCGGAGAGAATTGTGGAGCGGTTGGAAACGGAGCTGAGGCTGCTGAAAAAACGGCAGTATGCATCATTATATCTGCTGACTGGCCACATCGTTCGATTCCTGCACGAAAAGGAAGAAGTCACAAGCTGCCGGGGAACTTTGGGCTCCTCTCTGGTGGCTTATCTGCTGGAGATCTCCGATGTAAATCCTTTACCTGCCCACTATCACTGTTCCGGATGCGGTTATACGGATTTCAATGTGGATGCCATTTCCGGCTATGATCTTCCTTCCAAGACCTGCCTCTGCTGTGGAGGAAGAATGGGCGGCGATGGACACAATATTCCTTATGAGACCTGCATGAGATTGGATGGCAGGATGGCTCCGGATATCGAAATCAATATATCCGCAGAGGCAATGCCGGGAGCCCGGCAGTTTTTGGCTGAGCTTCTTGGTAAGGAACGGGTGGCATATGCAGGCACTGTGGGAAGTATTGCCCGTTATCCGGCAGAGAAATATGTGGAAGCATATGTGGAACAGACCGGCGAAGTGTTTTCCAATGAACGGTATGCGCAGATTCTTTCCAAATTGAATGGTGTGAAACGCAGCGAGGGCAGGCACCCCGGCGGCATCGTTCTGTTGCCGGAGGGGATGGAATTTGAGGATGTTACCCCAATAAGAAAACTGGATAAACCGATGTATGGCATCGATCAGGCTACGCATATGGATTACCACAGCATAAAGGATGCCCTGCCGAAGATCAGCCTTCTGGGACATAGTGACTATATGCGGCTGAGTGTGCTGTTTCGGCTGACCGGAGTCAAACCGGAGGACATTGATTACAGTGACCCGGAAGTGTATAGGCTTTTCCTGGAGGGGAACAGCTCCGTCCCGCCGGGCTTTATCAATGACGAAATGAAAAAGCGGCTGGAACAGATCCAGCCGGAAAACTTCAGCGATCTGGTGCGGCTGTTTGGAATGTCCCATGGAATCCATGTATGGGATAACAACGCAGAGCATTTGATAAAGGAGTATCCCTTCAGTTATCTGATCGGTGACCGGGATGATGTTTTCCTGACACTTCAGAAATACGGTATAGACCGGGAAACCGCATATATCACAATGTATATCGTCCGTACGGGCCGTTTCCGCAAATATCCGAAGCTGGCACAAAAGCTGCTGGATACCGGTGTACCGGAGTGGTACGTTCGATCCATGCAGAAAATCCGCTATTTGTCCGCCAAGGCACATGCCGCAACCTATATGAAGCTGGCATTCAGTCTTGCATGGTTTGCGCTTTACTACCCGGAGCAGTTTTACAAAGTAGTCTAAGTTGACACGGATAATCTCTCGTGATAACATGAAACAGGAGTGTAATATGCACAATCGAATTACATCCGCTTTGGTCAGGGAATGCAGAACAGACCGTATGCTGGAAATCCAGCCAAGCACACAGATCAATTTCCTCCAGGGCCGGGATGCCGAAGGCTTTCTTCTGGCTTTGGCAGGACTGTTTGGCGGCCTGCCTGACAATTGCTTCTGCGAACGGGAAGAATACGAAGTCAAGGCTGCTGTTGTCTGGACGGATGGCTTATCCTGCACGCTTGGCGCAAGGTTCAGTAAAGAAGAAAAAGCCGTCTGGGTACACAGCGTCGATGATACCAAATCCGGCTTGTCTGCCCATTCCGCCGAAAGGGTAAAAGCAATCCACAAACGTCGCTTCCGTAACGGATCCAATACCACCCACATTTTTGACAATAGATCCAAATCAGGCAGCTTTGATACACTTGGTGAAAGCGATGAAACGCTTCGAAGGTTTCAGCTTTTCCTGAAGGAGACCCAGCGGCGTTCCCTACTGGGGGATACACGCCCCCTCTTCCTTTATAATTTCCTGGAGCGGCTGGACGAAGCCGTTGACCTGCAGCCGATCTTCGAGGCACTGAAAGCAACCGAGCGGCAGATTTTTATTGCCGTTCTCCATTCTTATCAAATCAAAATATCGGAGGAGATGCCCCATGACACAGCAGTCCACACCCTTTGACCTGCGCGCTACCCAGGAATACCGGGAATTGGGATTCAAAATTGTCACTTGCCCCGTATGCGGTAAAGAAACACTGGATGATTATTTCATCTGCCCAACCTGCGGCTGGGAATATGACGGCATCACAGAGGAAAATGAATATTCCTCCTGTAATAAAGCTACCATTGTTGACTATAGAAAAAGTAAGGAGATTCTACTATGTGTACAAAATGGAAATTAACCATCAGAACATCACTGCCAAATGTTTGTTACGGAGAAGAGGATTTGGTAACCAGCACCTTCACTTTTGATGATTTTGAAACAGCACGGGCGGCTTTGCGCGCAAAGCTGCGAGAGTTTGCTTTTTCTCACAATGAGATGTTTGACGGTTACGGCAGTATGATTCATATGGAAAAATATATGGATATGATCAAGCGTGAAGACGGAGAAATAGATGATCCGATGCCGGAGTGGTTCACAGGGAAAATAGCGGTAGCTTTGCTCAATACCTTCTCTTGTATTTTTGAAGGAAAGGATGTTGACATCCGCATTCCTTTCGGCCGGTATTTCAATGCCGATATAGAAGCGGATTTTGCCCGTGATTCCATTACCATCCGTGGTACCGGTGAGGGAGTAGTGAACGGCTACAATCCTAAAATTGATACCAATTTTCTGTCTATGCAGGAAGAAAAAGATTACTACCTTTACATAGACGATATGTTTGGGCAATGGTCGTGCGTTTCTTCAGAGTTGTATATTGACTTAACGATGGAACTTGACCAGCTTACACTCTATTCATAACCATAAACCCGCCCCGGTGTGTATGCACAGGGGCGGGTTTTCATAGTCATTATTCCTGGGAGGCATTCATTTGCGCATGGTCGGCAGTGGACAAGTGCCGTACGGACAGCAATAGGTTGTTTCCGTCGATCAGAAGGTTGGCCTTGTGGACAACGGCTTTCTGCTGGGTTTCCGAAGCAAACCGATAGCAAGTTTTGATGCCGCCGTGTTTTTCACTCTTGATATACCAGGGGGACGTGATGAATCCGGATTCCTCCAGGCGCTGCGCCAGACGGGCGTTGCTTTCCTTTGTTCCGTTCTTGCTGATCACAAGGTACTGATCCATTGCTGCCACAGAATCGGATTGCACAACAAAGAGATCGGCTTCTGTAATTATGGTATCGGGATTGATCTCCCAGATCTGGCCGAAAAGCTGCATTCTTGCGCCGGGGGTATGATCTTCTACCAAGGTAAAACATACAGCAAAACTGTCCTCAAATGCCAGCTTGATCTCTTCGTGGCTATGTACTTCATCCTTCTTTTGCCTAAAAAGAGCGCGGTAGCTTTTCTTTTCTTCCATAATCTGCTGCCTCCACCTTAGTGTTATGAATTCCAATGTTCAAAGTCAAAACAGAGATTGCTCTTTCCGGAATCTGCCTGCAGTGCCGCAATCTCATTTTGAATATCGATATACGCTGCGTCGCTTTGTGCGTTAAGTTTACTCCATGCAATAGAAGCGAACTTTGCGGAATCCCGATTCCGTCTTTCTGGATTTATTGCAGTAAGATCTGCATCCTGCTCATCGATCTCCCGGTCAATGGCTTCCAGAATATAGCGATCTATGGGACAATCTGCAGAAGTATCGTTGCTGCTAAACAAAGTAAACATTTCGGGTTTTAAGAAAACATTCTTCTGCGGTGTCGCTCCAAATTGCAGGATGATCTGAAGATCGTGATTATTCTGTTCCTCGGCACAAATTTTCAGACAGAGGTAAAGCTTGACCGCCATGTTGAACAGCTTTTGAATGTGTCCAAAACAAAGATATTTGTCGCTCTGCTTCGGATCGACTACTTTGATTACGGCAAACTTGTTGACAAAATCTTTGCAAGCCATCTTCTCATGGATGTAGGCATGGCGGTCTTCTGTGCTACTTTTACTTGCGTACTCCTTAAACTCTTCGCACAGAGAACGACAGATCTCGACGATAATCTGGTCTTTTTCCTGGTCGTCAACTTTTACTACACCGGGTTTCCGCCTCTTAAACGGTGAATTCCATCTCTGCTTCGCACATTCGGATATAATATCCGCATCTGATTTGTTTTTGCTGACATGCCGAAAGGCGTCATTCCACCCCAGACGAAGACAAGCAATAATGATGCCGTCTTTATCTTCGTTTTTTACGGCACTTACCAGCCTGCCATACTGATTGCCCATCATAATTCGGATTTGAAAAGCCAAAACGTGATTCAGTGTAATTCCGCCATACTGCATATAATCAATCTCCTATCAAAAAATTATTGTGTATCTTTTATTACTTATAAAGCTCACCTTAAACAGTAGCCATCCGGTTTGCATTCAATGGGGAAGTCCAGCGCTTCCAGCAGTTCCAAATGCCTTTTCACCGCCTTACGGCCGATCTTGGCACCGTATTTCGCCTGAACCTCCCGGATGATTTCCGCTTGGGTTTTGGGGGTATCATCCAGCACACCCAGAATCAGCAGCGGAAAGGCACTGCGCGTGTATTGGGTACCAGACTCCGGCTCACCAAATTCCCCTTCCCGATAATACCCATCCGGACCGTGGTGTACCGGATATCCCAGTTTCTTCAAAAGATTCAGGTGCCTGCCGATGGATTTTCGTTCAATAGCTGTACCCAGCTCGTTGAGAATACGCCGTGAAAGCTGCTCCTGGGTCTGAGGCTCATTCCAAAGCACCTTCCAAACCAACAGCGGGTAAGCGCTGTTGCCGTAATTAACGTGGGAAGCAATGGTGATGCTTAGCTCTGTGACGCCGTTACCGGTTGCCTCTTCCGGATACATATAGTAAAACATGAAGCGGTACTCACCGTAATTCCTATCTGTCAAGACCAGATTGGTATCCAACTTGGGATATGCATCATACGGGTAGTTCCAAGTGATAAATCCGGGATCCAGATACAACTCACCGTGCTCCGGTTCTTCGTATTCTTCCGGCACATCCGCCTCACCTCTGGGGAACAGCGGGTCTGACAGATAGTTATCCAAAAACTGTGCGGCCCGGGGATCCAGATCAGTGGTGTATTCTTTCAAGTCGATACTTTCCACAATTTTTTGCCGCATGGCCTGCTTGGCTGCAGCTTCGGTGGAGAAATACTCAACATGTTCCCCGTCACCGGGGATGGTCTCCCATTGACATTTCCAAACTTCTTCCATAAAAATCCTCCTTTTTTGTCATTGTAACACAGTATTCAAATTTATTCAAATTTTTTTCATCATACAGTGATATAGTACAAATTCTTCTGCCAGCCGTTTTGCTTCATTTTCCTGAACAATGGCCGGGGCGTTCAGCCGAATAAGCTTGCTGTACCGCCTGGCACGGCTGATCAGCTGAATAGGGTCGCAGCGATTGGCGGGAAGACGCTCCAGTGCGTTTTCTTCAAACCAGCAGACATACCGGTCGGCAAGCGCCCGTTCTTCCTCCGTTACACGCGCATCGGTTTCGAACTTCTCCCAGATGAACTGCAGGGCTTCCATATCCAAACCGTGGTCGGGGAAAGGGCGCAGGTAGGTGTTCCAGACCTCAAATTGCGCTTTGGTAAGGTGGCGGGTTTCTGTCAGCAGCTTGTCATACTGCCAGGACAGCTCCGTCAGATGACCGATCAGTTCGCCGCACCGCTGTGCCAGCATTTCAGCGGTCTGCTCGTCCCATTCCACGGGGCAGTCATACTGATCATTTTCGTCGCCCACGGTCAGTTCACCGTCCCAGCTCTCCTTAAACATGGTGCGGACGTACTGGGAAATCGCGTTCTTCATCATAATCATTACCTCCAGAAGTGTAGTAAAATGGGTGGCCGATAACGCGGCCGGGTTTATATGCCCATTATAACAACCCCCCTGTCCCAAAAATGGACACATTGTTTTGCCGAAGAGCATGGAACGGATCGGTGGCGATGCCTTTTGTGATTGCACATCCTTGGAGATTGTAGTGCCCGGGTCGGGGATAATCATAGGTCGAGAAGCTTTTTCCGGTTGCCTAAAAGTTTTACGCTATTGAGATGAGCACGCGTTTTTGAAGGAAGCGGTTTCGGAAATGTCCCGCCGGATTCCCGGGGTACAGAGCTTTAACGGCAAGGTCAACGCGACCAAGGCCAAGATCCAGGATAATTTTGCGACTGCTGAGACCCTGCCGGGCCTCCTGAATACCTGCAATCAGGATGACTGCGCTGTTATGAAGAGTTTCAAAACTTTACTCAGCGTACTGCTGATCCTTGCCGCTGTTATGTGGATCCCAATGCCATGTATTGCATGGACTGCATTAAGGATGCCCTTCGAAATTGATAATGTAAAAAGCAGAACCGGTTTTCGGTTCTGCTTTTTGCACCTTACTGCTTTTTGGTCACCTTTTTCCGGGTGCCGTCGGGGTAGACGATGGTGGTATGCTCCAACTGGCCGATCAGGTTTCCCTTGACGGAATCGATGTAGATCCGGCGCAGCTTGTCCCGCTCCACCAGCTCCTCCTCGGTGAGCCCTTCCGTTTTTGCCTTTTTCGCCAGTTCGTTGATCCGGGCGATGACTTCGTTCATATTCATAACAATACCTCACATATATCGATGGATGACTATGGAAATCCGGCCTTTTTTCGTCTGGCCGTTGACGGTTTCCAGCTTGATTTTGCCCAGCCCCCGAACCGAAAGCTTTGCTCCCTGCGATACGGCCTTGTCCGGCTTTTCGCAGGGCAGGCCGTCAATGGCGGCTTTTCCGGCGGCGATGTACTGGGCAGCAAGGCTCCGTCCGATGCGGAAGCCGGAGGAAATCACACTGTCCAGCCGCAGGGAAGCCACCGTGTCCTTGATGATCTTCACTTCCGGCTCCGGGACCTGTACCTCAGAAACCGGGATCCGGCTCAGCCGCAGATGGGTCCGTCCCGCGGAGAGGAAATTCTGTTCGATATAAGGCGCGATCTCCGACGTGACGAAGAAATCACAGCTTCCTTTGCCAACACAGATGTCGCCGATGGTCTCCCGGCCTATGCCGGCCCCCATGAGGGCACCCAGAAAATCCCGGTGGGAAGGGCTGTCCCCCTGATAGAATTCCGCCCGCAGGCATACCAGAGGCCCATCCTCCGACTCCAGAGCTGTTTCGTCCAGGTACTCCGGCAGATATACCAGCATTTTTCGCTCGGCTTCGCCGTAACCGCCGAAGCTGTGGAGTCCGTCCAAGTCTCCGAACAGATAACGTGCCATTTCCATCTCCCGGGGGGAGAGGAAGCAGGTGTTGGACAGAATGTTTTTCCGGATACCGGACTGGATCTTGTCCCATACCTTGGCCAGCAAAAGCCGATCCTGGGGGTCCGAGGTGATCTTTTCGATGTTACTTCTGTCCATTATCTTTCTTTTTTTCCTCGTCATATTCCCGAAGGGCATCCTTGACCGCGGACTTCACGGTGGCGTGAATCAGCCACAGGACCAGAACAAGCCCGCCCAAACCAAGACCAAAGAGATAACCGATACCGGGAATGAATATAAAAATCATAATTGTGACAAACGCGGCAATGATGAGCAATAATTCTTTCATAGTGTCACCTCTATCAATCATTATAGCATAAGAATTCTGTTCTGAAAAGAAGTTTTTCTTGAGTATCCCGCGTCTTTCGGCTATAATGATAGGATAGAAACCAGAAAGCAGGTGCGATTATGATCGTGGGAATCATTGGCGCGGGGGCATCGGGTATGGCCGCGGCCCTGGAAGCGGCACAAAACGAAAATACCCAGGTCATTCTGTGGGAGCGGCAGGCCAGAGTGGGCAGAAAGCTTCAGGCCACCGGAAACGGACGTTGTAATCTGACCAATATGAATGTACGCCCCCGGATAGAGTATCCGGATGCGGCGCCCTGGGCCTATCACGGGACATCTCCCGGTTTTGCCAAACACGCCCTTCTCCATTACGGTGCGGAGAATACGCGGCAATGGTTCCTGCGGTTGGGCCTGTATACGGTGGCGGAGGAATCCGGACGAGTGTACCCCTTCTCCGACCAGGCCAACTCTGTGGTGGATGTGCTGCGGTTTGCTCTGGAAAAGCCCAATATCCGGCTGCTGTGCGGCAGGGAAGTGAAGAAGGTCGTCAAAAAGGACGGTATCTTTGCGGTGACCGATAATGAGGAAACCGTTACTTGCGACCGGGTCATCGTAGCCTGCGGCGGCATCGCCGGTTCCAAGCTGGGCGGCACCATGTCCGGCTATCAGATCCTGCGGTCCCTGGGGCACCGCTGCACCAAGCTGCGGCCTGCCCTGGTGCAGCTCAAGTCCGATTGGTCCGGCTGCCAGGCCCTGAAGGGCGTCCGGACCCAGTGCTGGGCGACGATCCTCCGGGACGGAAAGCCCGTGGCCCAGAGCAGGGGAGAGCTGCAGTTTACGGAGTACGGCATTTCCGGCCCGGTGATTTTTGAGATCTCCCGGGATGTATGCCAGGAAAAGGGCGAATGGGTCTGCCGGCTGGACCTGCTTCCGGGCTTCCATGAGGAAGACCTGGAATATGAGCTGTTCCGCCGGAAAAACACCAATCTTTCCAGCGATGACCTGCTGACCGGAATTCTCCACAACCGCCTGGGCCGGGTCATCAGCAAGGCGGCGGGGGTCAAAGCCGGGGGCTTTGTCCGGGACATTCCCGATGATGTGCTGCGGGAGGTCTGCCGGCTGGTCATGGAATTTGACATCCACCTGACCGAGCCCATGGGCATGGACAGTGCCCAGGTCACCGCTGGCGGTATTTTGACCGATGAATTTGACCCCAACACTATGGAAAGCAAACTGGTGCCGGGGCTGTATGCCTGCGGCGAGGTTCTGGACATTGACGGCAAATGCGGCGGCTACAACCTGCAATGGGCATGGAGCTCCGGACGACTGGCGGGCACCTGTGCCGGAAAGGAAACACAATGATACGAATTCGGGAAATCCCCCTGCCGCCGGAGCATAATGTGGCCCAGCTTCCCTACGAGGCCGCCCGGCTGCTGAAAATTTCCAACTCCAAGATCCGGGGCATCCGTCTGGTGAAGCGGTCCGTGGATGCCCGGAAAAAGCCGGATATCAAGATCGTCTACACTGTGGATGTGACGGTAGAGGGAAACGAAAACAAAATATTAAAGCAAAGCGGATGCAAGCGGGCATCCATCGCCCCGGTGTCTTTCTATAAGCCACCCAAATCCGCCCCGGTGCCCGCGCATCGGCCTGTGGTGGTGGGCTTCGGCCCGGCGGGTATGTTCGCTGCCCTGATTTTGGCCATGGCAGGCCTGCGTCCTTTGGTCCTGGAACGGGGTGAGGAAGCGGCGGTCCGCCATGAAAAGGTCCGGAAGTTCTGGGAAACCGGAGAGCTGGATCCCAAAAGCAATGTCCAGTTCGGCGAGGGCGGTGCCGGAACCTTCTCCGACGGCAAGCTGAATACCGGTGTCAACAACCCCCGGATCGGTTGGATCCTGGAGCAGTTTGTGGCCGCCGGTGCCCGGGAGGAGATCCTCTTCGATGCCAAGCCCCATGTGGGCACCGATGTGCTGCTGGAGGTAGTGCAGAATATTCGCCGCCGGATCATCAGCCTGGGCGGAGAGGTTCGGTTCAACGCTCAGGTCACCGGGATCCTCCGGGAAAAGGGAGAGATCTCGGGTCTGGAAGTGAACGGGGAAGTGATTCCCTGTGACAAAGTTGTCCTGGCCATCGGCCACAGCGCCCGGGATACCTTTGAAATGCTCCACGGCATGAACATTCCCCTGGAGTCCAAGCCCTTCTCCATGGGTGTCCGCATTGAGCAGAAGCAATCCACCATCGACGCGGCCCAGTACGGTCGGGGGGACCCGGTGCTGCCGCCTGCGGATTACAAGCTGGTGAAGCATCTGGAAAATGAGACGGTGTATACCTTCTGTATGTGCCCCGGGGGCTATGTGGTGGCAGCGGCTTCGGAAGAAGGCCGGGTGGTGACCAACGGCATGAGCTATGCGGACCGGGACGGTGAAAACGCCAACGCGGCCCTGCTGGTGACCCTGAACCCTGTGGATTTTCCCGGGGAAGGCCCTTTGGCCGGGATGTACTGGCAGCGGGATATCGAAGCGGCAGCCTTCACCGCGGGCGGCGGAAATTACCGTGCCCCGGCCCAGACCATAGGTGATTTTTTGGCAGGAAGAACCGGCGCCGGGGCAGGGGAGGTACGGCCTACCTATCGGCCCGGAGTTACCTGGTGCGATTTGCATACAGTGCTGCCGGAGAAGATCACAAGAGCCCTGAAAGAAGCGTTACCCCTGATGGACGGGAGCCTGAAGGGCTTTGCGGCCCCCCAGGGCATTCTGACAGCCCCGGAGACCCGGAGCTCATCCCCGGTGCGGATCCTGCGGGACGAGTCCCGCCAATCTGCCCTGAAGGGCCTGTACCCCTGCGGCGAGGGCGCGGGCTACGCCGGAGGCATCATGTCCGCGGCCATTGACGGTATCCTGTCCGCGGAAGCATTGATCGCCGGATTGGAGGTTTCCTGATGGAAGAAGAAATCTTAGAATACGCACGGCAGCGGAAGGCGCAGCGCAAAGCCATGTCCAAACTGTTTTCTCCCTTGGGCTGGTCGCTGCTGATCTACCTGCTGATTATGAACCTTTGTGTTTACCTGGTGATGATCGTGGACATGGCCCTGCGGATCGCCGGAGGCGCGTCCATGGACGATCCCGGAGTAGCTTCGGCTCTGGCGGGTAACGGCACCGGTTATCTTTTGACCATCGTCATTGGTCTATTTCTCCTGCGCCTTTGGAAGGGTCCGGAGTTCTGTGAGGAGACTCTGTGGACCCAGGGCAGACCCATGAGACCCGGTGACTTCATGAGCCTGCTGGCCCTGTTCCTGGGGGGACAGCTGGTGTTCCAGTTGGTTACCGTCGTTCTGGAACTTATTATGAATCTGTTTGGCCTGTCATTGATGTCCTCTGTGGAATCGGCTCAGATCTCC
Source organism: Oscillospiraceae bacterium (assembly GCA_017501695.1). Lineage (GTDB taxonomy): Bacteria > Bacillota > Clostridia > Oscillospirales > Oscillospiraceae > Faecousia. The sequence goes on along the minus strand of JAFVWL010000077.1, from coordinate 21,138 downwards.
ACGGACAGCATTACCATGTTCCTGTATGTATGCATCGGCGCGCCCATTGCGGAGGAGATTCTGTTCCGGGGCCTGGTGCTTCGGTCCCTGGCGCCCTACGGCAAGCGGCTGGCTATTTTCATGTCCGCCTTTGCGTTTGCCATTTTTCATGGCAACCTGGTCCAGACCCCCTACGCCTTTGTGGTGGGGTTGATTCTGGGTTACGTGGCCATGGAACACAACATCGTCTGGGCCATGGTCCTGCACATGATCAACAACCTGCTGCTGGCAGATACTCTGGGCCGGCTGACAGAGCCCCTGCCAGATATTCTGGCGAATCTGATCCCGGGCCTCATCATCTGGGCCTGCGGCATCGCCGGAGCGATCTTGCTGCTGGTCTATCGGGATGATGTGTCCCAGTACCGCCGGATGGATCCCATTTCCTGGAAATATGTGGGCGCGTTCCTGCGGACCCCCGGTGTGATTATTATGATGATCCTGTTGGCCCTGTCTGCCGTAAGCCCACTGATCCTGCAGGTCATCGAAAATTTTAGATAACTCAGAAGGAGAATTATTATGAAAGCCATGAAGCTGGCGGGTCTGGAACCCGCGTCTGTGTTTGGATATTTTGAAAAGATCTGTTCTATTCCCCACGGCTCCCGGAATACCAAGCTGATCTCCGATTACCTGGTGTCCTTTGCCCAGGAACACGGCATCCGCTATTTCCAGGACGAGCTGAACAATGTAGTCATGTTCCAGGAGGGCACCTGCGGCTATGAGGACCATGAGCCGGTGATTATCCAGGGCCACATGGACATGGTTTGTGAGAAGGACGAGGACTGTCCTATCAACATGGACACCGACGGCCTGGATGTGACCCACGACGGACAGTATGTATTTGCCCGGGGCACGACCCTGGGCGGTGACGATGGCATCGCTGTGGCCTATGCCCTGGCACTGCTGGCGGACAAATCCATTCCCCACCCGCCCCTGGAGGTCATCATCACTGTGGACGAGGAGATCGGCATGGAAGGTGCCGCCGGGGTGGACCTGTCCGGCCTGAAGGGACGGACCCTGATCAACATCGACTCCGAGGAGGAGGGCATCTTTACCGTATCCTGCGCCGGCGGAGCCCGGGGCACCATCACCATGCCCGTTTCCCGGCATCCTGTGTACGGTCCCTGCGTGAAGCTGACGGTGGAAGGGCTCCAGGGCGGTCACTCCGGTGTGGAGATCCACAAGAACCGGGCCAACGCCAACAAGGCCATGGGCGAGTTCCTGGGCCGGGTCCAGAAGCTGATGCCTGTGTGCATCACCAAGCTCCAGGGCGGCTCCAAGGACAACGCCATTCCCCGTTCCTGCACTGTGACCCTGGTGGCTATGGGTATGTACATTGAGCGGATCAACGATATCGCGGCCCAGCTCCAGCAGGAGCTGCGGGAGCAGTATGACGAGCCGGAGGCCATTGTCCGGGGCGACGATGTGGATGCCCTGGGCGGCAACGCCCTGTCCACCCAGGACAGCGCCAAGGTCATCGCTCTGCTGAACGCGGCCCCCAATGGCGTCCAGGCCTGGAGCCAGGACATTCCCGGCCTGGTCCAGACCAGCCTGAATCTGGGCATCGTGGACCTGAGCGACAGCCTGAAGATGACCTTCGCGGTCCGTTCCTCCGTAAATCAGGAGAAGCACGATTTGCTGCAGCGGCTGCGGGATTTGGCGGCCTTCAACGATGCCGCCTACAGTCAGATGGGGGACTACCCCGCCTGGGAGTATAAGAAGGATTCCCGGCTCCGGGACACCATGGTCCGGGTCTACCGGGAGATGTTCGGCAAGGAGCCGGAGGTGGTGGCCATCCACGCGGGTCTGGAGTGCGGACTCCTCAGCGAGAAGCTGCCGGGCCTGGATTGCGTTTCCATCGGCCCGGAGATGCACGACATCCACACCAGCCGGGAACGCCTGGGTATCGCCTCCACCGAGCGCACCTGGAACTTCCTGCTGGAAATTTTGAAGGAGCTGTAATCAAATCATACTTGCTGGGGCGGCCACTGTGCCGCCCCCGTTTTACGTCCTTGTGAGGCCCTAGGCCGTGGCAATCCCGTGGACTGTGAGCCACCCAAACAACAACCGCCCCGGAACCCCGGGGCGGTTTTCCTCTATTTACAGCGGGTCGTCCAGTAATTCGGCGGTGAGGGCAGAGATCTCATAGGCGGTTCGTTCCACGGGGCCGTCCTCAGTCTGCTTGGTATAGGCCCGGCTTTGGAGCCGTCCGCAGATCCTTACCCGGTCCCGGACCTGGCACCGGGACAGCTCCTGGGCTGTCCGCCCCCACAGGATGCAGGGCAGATAATCTGCCCGCCGGAACCCTCTTGGAACCGCCAGCATGGCATCGCAGATTTCCCGTCCCAGGGGTGTCCGCCGGAAGGTGGGCTCCCGGCACAGGGGACCCTCCACGGTTACGTCGTTGATGGGTTCTCCGTCCTCCGCCGTCACGGACCCGGCAAACACAAAAATCAGCAGCCGCCGGATCCCGTCCACCCGGCAATTGTGGGACCGCACCTGACCCGTCACCGTCAGCATGCTCCCGCCGTTGAGCTCCACCGTGTTCAGAATCGATTCCTCTGCCACCACCGGCAGCCGGTCCACTGTCCCCGACAGCCTGGCTACCTCCAAAATGAACCGGAAGAAACGCCGCCCATGATTCTCGTGGGAGAATTCCGGCAGCCCCGCCAGCTCTCCCCGAAGGACCACTGAATTGTTGTAATGTTCCATAAGTACCACCTCGTCGTCGATGTATGGAACATCTTATGCGCCCGATCCCAAAACAGAACCCCGGAAAGCTTTGCCTTCCGGGGTTGTGCTTATGAAACAGTAAATTCCGCGTAATAGGTCCGGGACAGGGTTCTGCCATCCTGCTCCAGGGTGATGCTGTGGCAGTAGCGGTAGGTTCCCGGCGGCAGAGGCGCGTCAGCTACCCGGCTCCAGTGTTCCTCCCACCCAATGGCGTTTATGGACGTAACCGGATCGTGCTTGGCTGTGTGGAACTGCAGGGCGTCCTCCCAGGCTAGATCTTCCGAAGGATAACCGTAATAGACCCAACCCGAATCGGTCTTCATTTCCAAACGGTAGTCGTACCCGGTCCAGACCGCACCGTCACCCAGATTTTCGATGTGGCAGAAGACCTGTGCACCGGTGGCGGAGCAATCCTTCAATTCCAACCAGATTTTGCATTCCGGCATGATGCCCAGTGCTCGCCGGATCGCGCTTTCGGTCATATCAGACCGGTTATCGATGAAAATGTTTTCGACAGGAATGTCGTATTCTGCCAGGATCTGCCGCATTTCCTCCAAGGCTGCCGGAGGCAGGGCTGCGATTTCTGCCTCGGTTTTGATCCGGTTGGTGCCCTCCATCAGTACGCAATTCCCACCGGGCAGCACATACAGCTCCAATCCCTTAAAACCGGACAGCCCGAAGTATTCCGGATACCGCTCCTGCAGAGTTCCGGTAAATTCTATTTCGCCCCGCAGCTCTGTGACCATCACGAAGTGGGGATCGATGAACTGCCCGATCAGATCAAACAGCCCGTCCTTCCACTCCCGGACTTCAATATCCAGCCGACCGGTGAGCTCGTTCGCATCCAGGCTGGCCATGCAGTAATTCAGCATATAGGGCTCCAGCGCGCGCATGGCCTTATTAAGATCCGCCAGGGTGGGTTCATCCGCATAGATCCGGTCCGTATACACCTCCTTGAAGGGAATCTGGTCCCGGAAGTCCGCACTGACCATGCCGTTCCAAAGCTCCTGATAGGTCACATCGTTCCGGTCCGTCAGTACATAGCAGTCGTAGGCTTCAAACGTGATGTTGGGATTATCGGAAACCCCTTCATAGTGCATCAGATATTTCCAGTTCTGCACATACTCCGTCTCGCCCTCAAACCACCGCAGGGTAAAGCTTTCGCCGTCATAGGTCAGGTCGTGGATATACATGGCGGGGTACCGGCTTCGGCTTTCCTGGAACAGCTCCTGGGACATCCGGTCCGGGTTGCCGATGGTGTAGTAGGTCAAATAGCGGACCTGGGCGGGGTTTCCTGCCGCTACCTGATCCATAAATTCCTGCCAGATGTGCTGATTTGCCGCAACATCCCCGTCCACCATGGCCACACAGCCGTCCAATATGGCCTGGTTCAGGGAGTAGTACCCGGCTTCCTGTATTACAAATTCGACATACAGCGCCTGGGTGGTTTTTTCATGACCGGTGCCGCCGCTGAAGTCAATGACATAGCGGTAGCGTCCCGGAGCCAGCGGGGAATAGTGGGTGTTCAGATTAACATACCAACTGGCAGACTGGCCTTGCTTCAGGACATAAGCCATTTCCGGGAATACACCCCGGTAAGATCCGGTGTGGGTCTTCACCGGCACCCATTTGCTGCCGTTATAGTATTCCAGGGTGTAGGCTTCCGTGTAGGTGAAGGGTCCCGGGCAGGTGCCGCCGGACTGGACGCAGTTGATGGTCAGGGAAGAGGCGGTCACGTTCCGGGCAGTCAGCGTGATGCCCAGGTCGTGGGGCATGGTAACGCGGAAGCAGTATAACGCCTTGTATTCCGCCGTGACCAGGTAAGTCTGACCGGGCTTCAACTGATCCCGGGTGATCTCCCGCCGGGCGCGTTCATCGTAGATATGGACGGTACCGGTAATGTCCCGGTCATCGCAAGTTACAGTGAAGTCATAATCATGCTCCCCGAACAGCATCAGTGGCGGAATGGATTGCTCCAGGGTGAAGATATCCGTACCCAGGGGCAGCCGCAGGGGAACGATGGATTCCCGGTAAGAGGAGGCCAGATAATAGTTGGAACTACCGTCCATGATTCGAATGTCGTGGACTCTTTCAATAACCGCGATGTGATCCTCCTGGTCGACAACTCCATCGTAGATAACCCGAACACGCTGACCAACGATGGAATCATCCCCCCAGAGGACTTTGCTGCCCTCAATCGTCCGGGTGATCTTATAGACCTGATTGGGCGTTTCAGCATAGAAATACGTGTCCTCAGTTCCGGTCACGGTTCCCTCCAGCCATGCGAAACCTTCGCCGATGGACCCGGGGGTCTGCTCCAGTCGGTAAAGGCAGGTGATGCGGGTGGTATCCTGCGGCGTATGGCGGTTTTCGTAGTCCTCGATACCCCGGCCCAGGTAGGTCTTGCCCTCAGCTTGAAACCAGACATAGAAGGTGTCGTCCTCCATCCGCAGCCACAGAGCCTCACCGGGAGAGATGTTCTGCATCTCCGTTGTCCAGGCCTGACTGTTACGCAGGTATCCGGCCAACTCTTTCTTGTCCAGATCCCAGGGCTCCAATTGCCCCTCAACCTGGAGAAAATCGAAGGAGAGCAGATATAGGCTGCTGTCATCTTCCAGAATAAAGATGTGGCCCTTAGGTACCACGGGCAGTGTGCCGCCGTCGGGAATCGGTTCCTCGTAGAGCGTGCTGTGATACCGATAGCTTCCGTATACGATTCGCCGGGTTCCCATGGGGTCTGTCAGGAAGCAAACCGCCGTAACGATCAGGGCAACCACCGCCAGCAGGACCACCCAGAAAGCGGGTTTTTTGTAATTCAGCACGGTTTTTACCCGTTCCTTTACACCTACCTCGCCGAAAGCCAGAGGACAGGCAGCCACCCAATACCGGGGCATGCTGCACTCCAGCAGAGCTTCCGAATAGGATTTCTTTTCTTCGTGATCCAACTGCCGGATGACCTTCTCGTCGCAGGCCAGCTCAATGTCCCGGCACAGCAGCACATAGGCCAGCCACAGCAGGGGATTGAACCAGTGCAGGCACAGCAGGGCGTACCCCAATGGCTTCCACCAATGGTCATACCGGGCCAGATGAGCCTGCTCATGGGCGATAACGTGGACCCGGCTGCCGTTGTCCAGCCCGGAGGGCAGGTAGATCCGGGGCCGGAACAGGCCCAGGATAAAGGGCGTTTCAATATAGTCGCACAGATAGATGTTCTCCCGCAGTACAAGGGAAGGGGATACCCGCTTCCGCAGCCGCAGGTAGCTGACCAGGGCATAGCTGCCAAGAATCACCATACCTGTCGCCCAGACTGCGGTCAGCGCGGGTACAAGAGCTTCCTTCCGGGTAGCCGGAGGCTTCAAATGATCCCGGTCATCGGTGACCACATAATACGCGCCGTCGCCGGAAGCCTGGGGTTCCAGTCCCGCGTCCACGGCTTCCCGGAATTGGGGCGTGTCGTTGCGGTAAATCTGAGAACCGCCGGCATAATCATTCCAGAACTGCTGGGTGACGGTGCCGGTGCTTACCGGTTCCGGAATCAAAGAGAAAACGCTTTCCAGGGATATGGGGCACAGCAGCCGTATGGCCACCAATGCCCACAGGGCGCAGGCGATCCATTTGGGTGCTTGCTTCAGCAACAGCCGCAGGACCACCACTGCCAGGACCAGAATCCCGGCAGAAAGGCTGGTATTGACCAGATTCAGAAACAGGTCGGTCATGGTCACCCCTCCTCATAGGCGGCGATCATCCGGCGGATCTCCGCCACCTCCTGGGCGGACAGCTCCTTCCGTGCCGTAAATGCGGCCAGGAAGGCCGGAAGACTGCCCTCAAAGGTTTCTTCCACAAACCGGCGGCTCTGCATGGCATAAAAATCCTGCCGGGAAATTACGGCGGTGACGGTGCCGCCGTCGTTGCGGAAAAGGCCCCGCTCACAGAGTTTCCGCAGGACCGTGTAGGTGGTGGGCTTCTTCCAGTTCAGCTCTGCCTCACACAGCTTCACCAGGTCCCGGGAATGGAGGGGCTCATGGCTCCAAATAATATCCGCGAACCGGGATTCTACCACACCCAGCTTCATTTCATCCATAGGGATACCTCCTTTGGTTTATTATCTATAAACCCAGTTTATCACCGATAAACCAATTTGTCAAGAGGAACTTGACAGAATCCCCCGGATTCCTGTAAAATAGAGAAAAGAAACGGAGGGAGCCTATGAGCCATAACGAAATATACGGCCGCCTTCCGGAGGCCCTGCTTCCCTGGTACGCTGTCCATCGCCGGGACCTGCCCTGGCGGGCTGACCGGGAGCCCTACCATGTGTGGCTGTCGGAGATCATGCTTCAGCAGACCCGGGTGGAGGCGGTGAGGGGCTACTATGCCCGCTTTCTGGAAGCGCTGCCCACTCTGGAAAGCCTGGCAAACGCCGACGACCTGCTTCTGCATAAGCTGTGGGAGGGCCTGGGGTATTACAGCCGGGTCCGTAACCTGAAGAAGGCTGCCCAGATCATTCTGGAAAAACACGATGGGGTTTTTCCCCGGGATCACGCGTCGGTCCGTGCCCTGCCGGGGATCGGTGACTATACCGCCGGAGCTATCTGCTCCATTTGCTACGATGCCCCCACCCCCGCGGTGGACGGGAACGTGCTGCGGGTCATTTCCCGGCTGACCGACGATGATACTCCCATCGACCAGCCTGCCTGGAAAAAGCAGGTCCGGGATGCTTTGGCACAGGTGTATCCTCCGGAAGCGGGAGCCTTTACTCAGGCACTCATGGAACTGGGTGCCACCCTCTGCGGACCCAACCGGAAGCCCCGGTGCGGGGAATGTCCATGCCGGGAATTCTGTCTGGCCCACGCCCGGGGCACCGCCGAAGCTCTGCCTGTGAAGCTGCCCAAACGGCAGAAGCGGGTGGAGGCGTACACGGTGTTTATCCTCCGCTGTGACGGGAAATACGCTCTGGAAATGCGGGGGGAGCAGGGCTTGCTTGGGGGCTTGTGGCAATTTCCCAATGTGCCTGGGAAGCTGGAACTGCCTGATGCCATGCTTGCGCTGGATAAAATGGGGCTGAAGGTCCGGGACATCCTTCGCCAGGGCGAACGGAAGCACATTTTCACCCATATCCGCTGGGAAATGCGGACCTATTGGGTGGAGGTATCGGCAGAAACGGACCGCCATATATGGCTGACACCCGAGGAAATCAACGAAACCGCCGCTCTGCCCACAGCCTTCCGCCAGTTCTGGGAGGAAACCGAATAAAAATCCGCCGCTGTCCAACGGACAGCGGCGGTGCTGCGCTATTTGATCTCGGGAATTCCGGAAACCGCTTCCATGATCCGGGAGTAGATCATGTTGCGGATATCATAATTCTCCCGAACCCGAAGCAGGATGCCCTGGATCATGATGCTCATATCCTCCTTCAAATCCGGGTCGAGCTCGAATTGGTATTGCTCCACCAGACCGAGAAGGTATTCCTGGGTGATATAGTCCATGGCAATTGCCCGGGGGCTGTGGGAATCCTTATAGTAAAAATACAGAGCTTCCCGGTATTTCAGGGACTCGGCGCATTGGAACGCGATGTCTTCGGGCTTGATATCCGGATCGTTCAGCTTTTCCAATGCCTTATAGAGCAGATACAGATTCCTGTGGGTGAAGCCCTGATACAGCATGGCGAAATATTTGTCAGCACTGTTTGCGGCGATCTGCTTGTCCAGCATACGCAGAATCCGTTGGCATTTCTGCACCGCGTTGTGCAGGGCGCTGTGTTTCTCTTCGCCGGACAGACTGTTGGCGTAGAACTCAAAACACAGCTCCATTTTATCCTGGCGGAAAATGTTGCACCAGGCAGCCAGGTCCGGATCCTTGACCTGATCCAACCGGAGCACCTGAAGATCTTCCATTAACATCAAAAATTGGTTTTCAGACAGATTGGTGGTCAGATTGTGGGTGGTGATAAACACGTTCAGGCAGGCCATGGCACAGTTGATCACCTGCTTCAGCTCCGGATGAATGCCGGACTGGCTGCGGATCTCCTGAAGTTTGTCATAAATGATTTTGGATTTACCGGTGTAAATGCACATTTGCAGACCGTAGATCAGCCTGTAGGAGATCCGCTCGTTGCCGTTATAGTTCAAAATAAGCTGCTTGGTTTCCTCCCACCGGTCAAAGCAATCCAGCTTGTCGCCGATGAAGCCGTCGGCAGCGTTGCGCTCCAGGAATTTCTGAACGATCTCCTCCGCCACTGTGCCATACATCTGCTCCTTTTCCTCCGGTGTGCCGGCGGCAGGCTTTTTGATTGGGCAGAACCAACAGCCCCGTACATCCGTGGGCAGAAGCTTGTCGTCCATATCCAGAAGGAAAATGCGGATGTTGTTGGATTTGGAAAGCTTATGCAGCAGATAACCCCACTCGAACATCACATTGGCGCTGACACCGCCGCCTTTTTCCGGGGACCGCTGCTCGAACAGCAGGATCGCCATCTCGGCGCGGTTCATTTGGTCGATGACCGTGGTGCCTACAAACATGGAGGAATCCTTGTCCTCGCCGCCTACGATGGTTTCAAACCCCCGTTGATTCAGTTGAAGGCCGATTTTGTCGGCAATATACCTGCTCTCTCCGGTCCATCCGATAAATACTCTTTTTCCGGCCATGCTTTCTCCGCCTTTCCTGTTCCTTGTCGAAATTTATTATACTGTGTTCCGGCGCTTGATGCAAGAAAAAATCGTATGGTCGGTGAAAATTTGGGAACGGTTGACTTTACGTGGGATATTTCGTATAATATATTAGAATATTATGGATAACTATGGCAGGTAGGAATTATGGCGAAGAAAAAGCAAGAACAATACGGAAACGAAAGCATTTCTATGCTGAAGGGTGAGGACCGGGTCCGCAAGCGTCCCGCCATCATCTTTGGCTCTGACGACCTGGAGGGCTGCAAACACGCGGTGTTTGAGATTCTGTCCAACGCCATCGACGAGGCCCGGGAAGGGCACGGCGATTTGATCGTGGTCACCCGATACGAGGACCTGTCCGTGGAGATCGAGGACTTTGGCCGGGGCTGCCCTGTGGACTACAATGAGAAAGAGAAGCGCTTCAACTGGGAGCTGGTTTTCTGCGAGCTTTATGCCGGTGGCAAATACGGCGAGAATGGCGAGAATTATGAGTACAGCCTGGGCCTGAACGGTGTGGGCTCCTGTGCTACCCAGTATGCCTCCGAGTATTTCGACGCGGTAATTCGCCGGGATGGCTTCCGCTATGATCTGCACTTCGAGCGTGGCCGGAATATCGGCGGCCTGAAGAAGTCTCCTGTGGACCGGAAAAAGACCGGCTCCTGCTTCCGCTGGCGGCCGGATACCCAGGTCTTTACGGATATTGACATTCCCGTGGAATACTATCGGGATGTGCTGCGGCGCCAGGCTGCGGTGAATAAGGGCACCACCTTCCGCTTCCGCTATCAGGTAGGCAAGAAGTTTGAGGAAGAGGAATATCTCTACGAAGACGGCATCCGCCAGTATATCAACGAAATGGTGGGGGACAATGCTTTCACCATGCCTGCCTACTGGGAGACGGAACGCCGGGGCCGGGATGCGGAGAACCGTCCGGAGATGAAGCTGAAAATCACGACTTGCTTCTGCTTCTCCAAGCAGGTCAGCCGCACAGAATTCTACCACAACTCTTCCTGGCTGGAGTACGGCGGCAGTCCGGACCGGGCTGTGCGCCTGGGCTTTACCGCGGCTTTCGATAAATATATCCGGGAGTCCGGCAAATATAAGAAGGACGAGAGCAAAATCCTATACCAGGACATCCAGGACAGCCTGGTTCTGGTAACCAATTGCTTCTCCACCATCGCTTGCTTTGAGAATCAGACCAAGAAATCTGTAAACTCCAAGTTCACCCAGGAGGCGATGACCGCCTTCTTCAAGGAACAGCTCCAGATCTGGTTCATCGAGAATAAGCAGGACGCGGACCGGGCGGCAGACCAGATCCTGGTGAACAAACGGGCCAGAGAATCGGCGGAAAGGACGAAATCCAGCGTCAAGAAGAAGCTTTCCGGCACCATCGATATCGCCAACCGGGTCCAGAAATTCGTGGACTGCCGCAGCAAGGATACCGCCGTCCGGGAGCTTTATATCGTGGAGGGCGATTCCGCGTTGGGCTCTGTCAAGCTGTCCCGGGATGCGGAATTCCAGGGAATCATGCCCGTCCGCGGTAAGATCCTCAACTGCCTGAAGGCGGACTACAATAAAATCTTCGCCAGCCCCATCATCACCGACCTGATGAAGGTCCTGGGCTGTGGCGTGGAGGTTCAGGGAAAGAAGTCCAAGGAACTGTCCAGCTTCGACATCTCCCAGCTCCGTTGGAGCAAGGTGGTTATCTGTACCGATGCTGACTACGACGGCTTCCAGATCCGAACCCTGATCCTGACCATGATCTACCGGCTGTGTCCCACGCTGATCCGGGACGGCTATGTGTATATCGCCGAGTCTCCCTTGTTCGAGATCACCTGCAAGGACAAGACCTGGTTTGCCTATACCGAGGGTGAGAAGGCAAAGATCCTCAAGAGCCTGGAAGGGAAGAAGGTTGCCATCCAGCGGTCCAAGGGTCTGGGCGAGAACGACCCGGAGATGATGTGGATGACCACCATGAACCCGGAGACCCGCCGCCTTATCAAGGTCATGCCCGAGGACGCGGAACGCACCGCATGGTATTTCGACATCCTCCTGGGTGACGCTCTGGCGGAGCGAAAGAATTTCATCGCCGAAAACGGTGCCAGATATCTGGATCTGGCGGATATTTCCTAAGAGGAACGCAAAATGGCAAAAAAGAAGGAACCTGAAAAGAAGAAAAAAATCAATACGGACGGCGTTATGGGCCTGGTGGGCTCCACCACAGAGCAGGCTATCACCGAGACTCTGGAAAGCAACTATATGCCCTACGCCATGTCCGTCATCGTTTCCCGGGCCATCCCGGAGATCGACGGCTTCAAGCCCTCCCACCGGAAGCTCCTGTACACCATGTACAAAATGGGCCTGCTTACCGGCGGCCGGACCAAGTCCGCCAATATTGTAGGCCAGACCATGCGGCTGAATCCCCACGGCGACGCGGCCATCTACGAGACCATGGTCCGCCTTGCCAAGGGCAACGAGACCCTGCTCCATCCCTTTGTGGATTCCAAGGGCAACTTCGGTAAGGTCTATTCCCGGGATATGGCCTATGCCGCTTCCCGTTATACGGAAGCCAAGCTGGACCCCATCTGCGCGGAGCTGTTCCGGGATATCGATTCCGACACCGTGGATATGGTGGACAACTACGATGCCACTATGAAGGAGCCCAGCCTCCTGCCCACCTCCTTCCCCAACGTGCTGGTGTCCGCCAACCAGGGCATCGCCGTTGGCATGGCCAGCAATATCTGCTCCTTCAACCTGAAGGAGGTCTGTGATACGGCCATCGCCCTGATGAACAACCCGGACCACGACATTCTTGAGACTCTGCCGGGACCTGATTTCTCCACCGGCGCGGAGCTTTTGTTCGACGAAGCCACCACCCGGGAGATCTACACCACCGGCCGGGGCAGCTTCAAGCTCCGGGCCAAGTGGCGCTATGTGAAAGAGGGCAACCTCATCGAGATCACCGAGATTCCCTATTCCACGGCCACCGAGGTCATTATGGACAAGGTCGCGGAGCTGATCAAGGCGGGGAAAATCAAAGAAATCTCCGATATGCGGGACGAAACGGACCTGGGCGGTCTGAAGCTGACCATCGACCTGAAGCGTGGCGTGGAGCCGGAGAAGCTCATGCAGAAGCTGTTCCGCCTGACCCCCCTGCAGGACAGCTTCCCCTGCAATTTCAACATCCTGATTGCCGGTATGCCCCGGGTCATGGGCGTGGGGGAAATCCTGGAGGAGTGGACTGCCTGGCGGACCGACTGCATTAAACGGCGCATTTACTTCCAGGTCCAGAAGAAAGAGGAACGGCTCCACCTGCTGAAGGGTCTGGAGCGGATCCTGCTGGACATCGACAAGGCTATCCGCATCATCCGGGAAACAGAGCTGGAAAGCGAGGTCGTGCCCAATCTGATGATCGGTTTCGGTATCGATGAGATCCAGGCCAACTTCGTGGCGGAAATCAAGCTGCGCAATATCAATAAGGAGTACATCCTGAAGCAGACCCGTGCCATTACAGAACTGGAAAAGGAAATCGCGGACCTGCGCGCTACCCTGAACAGCTCCCGGAAACTGAAGAACGTTATTATTTCCGAACTTAAAAAAGTTTCTGAAAAGTACGGCAAGCCCCGGAAAACCGAGATCGTTTACGAAACCGCCCAGATCGAGCCGGAGGAGGAAGAGGAACCCATTCCCGATTATCCCGTGACCGTCTTCGTGTCCAAAGAAGGCTACCTGAAAAAAATCACCGCCCAGTCCCTGCGGATGAGCGGTGAACAGAAATTCAAGGAAGGCGACAGCCTGGCCTTCTCCCGGGAGACTACCAACCGGGCAGAACTGCTGGTATTTACGGACAAATTCCAGTGCTATAAATCCCGGCTGTCGGATTTTGACGACGGCAAGGCCTCTCAGCTTGGCGATTACCTGCCCCAGAAGCTGGGCTTCGAGCAGGGGGAGAATCTGCTGTATGTGGTCCTGCCCGGGGAATACAAGGGCTTCCTGCTGTTCTTCTTTGAAAACGGCAAGGCAGCCAGAGTTCCTCTGTCCGCATATGAGACCAAGACCAACCGGCGGAAGCTTACCGGTGCCTTCTCGGACAAGAGCCCTCTGCGCAGCCTGATCACTCTGGAGACTGACGAACAGGTGGCGGTGTATTCCACCGATGGCCGTACCGCGGTATTCTCCACGGCTCTGCTGGCCCCCAAGACCACCCGCAACACCCAGGGCGTGGCGGTGCTGTCTCTGAAGAAAAAAGCAGCTCTGAGTCATGCTGTGCTTCTGAAGGACAGCGGCATCGTTAACGAAAGCCGCTACCGCTGCAAAACGATTCCCGCCGCCGGCGCGCTGCTGAAGGCGGAAGATTCCCCCGAGAAACAGATCACCTTTGAGGTGTAAAACAGGAGGCGCGTTATGAAAAACCTCTGGAACAAGTATGGATGGATTCCTGCCACGATTCTGGGCAGTACGGTGTTTGCTGTGGGCTTTGCGGTGTTTCTGCAGCCCCAGGATTTGAATGCCGGCGGTATTTCCGGTTTGGCCCAGATCATTGTGGAGCTGTTGGGCTTTGGCAGTGTGGGTACGCTGTCCATTCTTATCAATCTGCCCCTGTTTATCCTGGGCGGCATGAAGATCGGCAGGCGGTTTTTTACGGGCTCCCTTTTGGGCATGACCCTGAGCTCTGTGATGATCGACTTTTTCTATTCCCTTTGGGGAGGACTGAATCTGGATCCGCTGGTCAGTGTTCTCTACGGCGGTGTGCTTTGCGGTCTGGGCCTGGGTGTTGTCTTCGTCTGCGGAACCTCTACCGGCGGCTCCGATATTCTGGTTCGCCTGCTGAAGCTGCGCTACCGCAATGTACCCATCGGTCAGATCTCCATGTGCTTTGACGCGGCGGTGGTGCTGCTGACAGGCCTGGTTTTCCATGACATCACCAAGGCACTGTATACCGGAATCGCCGTATTTGTGACCAGCCAGGTCATCGACGCGGTGGTCTACCGCTTCGATTATTCCAAGGTCGCCCTGATCATCTCCCGGGAGCACGAGGAAATTGCCCGGCAGATCGGTTTGAAGCTGGACCGGGGCGCAACCTTCCTCCATGGCGAGGGCAGCTACAGCCATACCCCGACAAAAGTGGTGCTGGCGGCGGTAAAAAAGCAGCAGGTGGCGGAGCTGAAGGAGCTGGTCACCCGCGTTGACCCCAATGCGTTTATCATCGTACAGGAAGCCCACCAGGTCCTGGGTGACGGCTTCTCCAAGTATACCAAGGATTCTCTGTAAGAAAGAAGGGATTGACATGAGAAAAACGGCAACAGCGCTGCTTCTGGTCCTGTGCTTGCTGCTGAGCGGCTGCACCAACTGGCTGGACGGAAGCTATAGCTCAGTCAATCCCCACCTGGAGCGGGACCATGAGGACAGCGACCAATCCCTGGCGGTGAGCACCTATCAGGAGCTGCTTACGGTGCTGGTGGATCTGGTGGAAAGCGGCGCGGAATCCGCCCTGATCAATGTGGCCCGAATGAATCAGGACAGTGTGATCCGAAACATGGAGCGGGCGGTGGAATATACCACGCAGATATACCCCATTGGTGCCTATGCCGTGGAGCGGATCGAATATGAACAGGGCACCAGCGGCGGACAGAGTGCGCTGGCAGTGACGGTGAAGTATAATCATAACCGCGGAGAGATCAACAAAATCAAGCAGGCCAGTGGTATGAACCAGGCAAATGAGATTATTACTGACGTCCTTCAGTCCTTTGAACCCCGAATCGTGATCCGTGTCAGGCAATACCGGGAAACGGACCTGGTCCAGCTTGTTTCGGACTATGCCGATGAAAACCCGGATGTGGTTATGGAACTGCCCCAGATCACAGTGAATATGTACCCGGAATCCGGAGAGGACCGGGTTCTGGAGCTTGTATTTGCCTATCAGAGCAGCCGGGAAAGCCTGCGGTCCATGCAGTCCCGGGTTCATCCGCTGTTTACCTCTGCGGAGCTGTATGTGGCGGGCAATGATTCCGAACACGATAAATTTGCACAGCTTTATTCCTTCCTGATGGAACGAAATCAGTATACCGTTGAAACCTCCATTACTCCGACTTACAGTCTGCTGGTCCATGGCGTGGGTGACAGCAAGGCCTTCGCGGTGGTTTACGCGGCAATGTGCCGCCGGGCTGGGCTGGAATGCATGGTTATTCCGGGCACCTGGGAAGGGGAACCCCTGTTCTGGAATCTGATCTGCGACGGTGGAATTTATTACCATGTGGATCTGCTGCGCTGCAATCTGGGGGGCTCTTTTCAGGAACTGACAGATGTGGATATGGAGGGGTATGTGTGGGATTATTCGGCATATCCTGCCAGCGTAGCGCCGGATCCGCCCCCCACGGAACCGCCTACGGAACCCCCCACGGAGCCGCCTACGGAACCTCCCACGGAGCCACCTACGGAACCTCCCACGGAGCCGCCTACGGAACCTCCCACGGAGCCGCCTACGGAACCTCCCACGGAACCGCCTACGGAACCTCCCACGGAACCGCCTACGGAACCGCCTACGGAACCTCCCACGGAACCTCCCACGGAACCTCCCACGGAGCCGCCTACGGAACCTCCCACGGAACCGCCTACGGAACCGCCTACGGAACCTCCTACGGAGCCGCCCACGGAACCGCCTACGGAACCTCCCACAGAACCGGACCCAACGGAACCGGATCCCACGGAACCGACGGGTAACACGGAAACTACGGAGCCGGATCCTACGGACCCCACATCGCCCATGGGAAAACCGGAGCCCACAGACCCGGAGAACCCCACAGGCCCCGAAGCATAAACAAATCCGGCAGTTCAATGGTGAACTGCCGGGTTTTCAAAATGAGGATGCTGGTTTGCGTTTGCTTCCGCTGTTGGCGGAAGTAAACACAGGAACCGCCGTCGTCGAACCGCCGGCGGGCAACAGCACACCGGACTGTTGCATTTAATTGTTCGAGCCATCGTCACGATAAAAGAAAAACAGCCACCGTTCGGTGACTGTTTTCTTTTCTGGAGCGGGTGACGAGGCTCGAACTCGCTACCTCCACCTTGGCAAGGTGGCGCTCTACCGGATGAGCTACACCCGCATTTCCTGCGGAACGAGACTTATTATAGCACAGGTTTCCAAAATGTCAAGCACAAATTTCAAAAAATAAGAAGAATTTTCTGCAAGGGACCGGAGCGGGGGAGAAGGGGGCCGTGTGCGCCACACAGGAACGCCCGTGCGCCAGTGTTTCTGGGCGTTTTACCGGAAAAATACTGAAAACAGCCTGATTTTTCGTTGCCTTGCAAGTTGACAAGACCTGAAAATACATTTATACTATAAGTTATATAAAGGACTACTGTCCCTATGGAGGAAATACACACTATGTTAATAAAATGGAATGTTACGCTGCCGGAGCTCACGGGGGATAAGGAGCGGCGTGCTTACATTTATTTACCTGATTACTACGACATTGACGAATCCCGCCGGTATCCGGTGATGTATATGTTTGATGGCCACAATGTATTTGTGGACGAAGACGCCACATTCGGAAAGTCCTGGGGCATGAAAAAGTATATGGACTGGACTAAGAAGCCCCTGATCATCGTGGCGGTGGAATGTAATCATGAGGGCAATTACCGCCTGCGGGAATATGCTCCCTTTGACTATGAAAACTTCGAGCACGGTCATATCGAAAGCATGGGCAAGGCCTATCTGGAATGGATGGTCAATGAACTCAAGCCCTATGTGGATGCCAATTACCG
This sequence comes from Oscillospiraceae bacterium, assembly GCA_017501695.1. Taxonomy (GTDB): domain Bacteria; phylum Bacillota; class Clostridia; order Oscillospirales; family Oscillospiraceae; genus Faecousia. Next base: position 3,946 of record JAFVWL010000077.1, on the reverse strand, counting down.
GACCCTGCCGGACCGGAACAATACCATCATCTGCGGCTCGTCCATGGGCGGCTTGATGGCCATGTACGGCGTAACAGAATATAACCATGTGTTCCAGCGGGCAGCTTGCCTGTCTCCCAGCCTTTGGGTGGACCCAAGCCAGGTTATCGCTATGGCCGCCCGATCTGATTTGAAGAAGGACACCTGCATTTATATGGACTATGGCAGCAACGAGGTCTTCAACCATCACTACACGGCGGAGACCATGATCACCATGTCCCAGCTTCTTCTGACCAAGCGGGTCAATCTGGCCTTCCGCATCGTTCCCGGCGGCGACCACAGCGAGGCCTCCTGGGAGAAGCAGATCCCTGTGTTTATGGATTGTCTTGGATTGTAAAAAAGAAAAATAGAAATTGAGGAGATACCAATGGAAATTCAGTACCACAAGCACTACAGCAGCCACCTGGGCCGGGACATGGAATTCAAGGTCTACGGCAGCGGCAAGGGCATGCCCGTCATGTTCATTCCCTGCCAGTCCGGCCGGTTCTTCGACTTCGAGAACTTTAAGATGACCGACTATTGGGCCAAGTGGATCGACGCGGACAAATGCACCGTGTATTCCATCGACTGTATCGATGACGAAGCCTGGGCCGCCAAGGGCGCAGACAACCGTTGGCGCATCGAGAACCACGAGCGTTGGTATAACTACGTGGTCAACGAGATGGTCCCTGCCATCAAGCACATCAGCGGCACCGCCAATGGCCATGACCGCCGGATCCTGACCTTCGGCTGCTCCATGGGTGCTATGCATGCGGCAAACCTGTTCTTCCGCCGTCCCGACCTGTTTGAGGGCTGCTTTGCCATTTCCGGCCTGTATGACTCCAAGGAGTTCTTCGGCGATTACTGCGACAACCTGGTCTATAACAACTGCCCCAACTACTATCTGGCCAATATGCCCGGTGATCATTACTACATGGACCTGTACAACAACAGCAAGATTCTGATCGTGGTGGGCCAGGGTGCTTGGGAAGGCCCTCTGGTGGAGAGCACCCGCTGGCTGGAAAGCGTCATGCGCAACAAGGGCATCCACGGCCGGGTGGAATACTGGGGCCTGGATGTGGCCCACGACTGGCCCTGGTGGTACAAGATGGTGGACCACTATGTGCCCCAGCTTCTGGGATGATACAATAATTGATATAAAAACAGTGTGAAGGAGTGCGAAACCATGAAAAACTTTATCTTTATTTCCCCGAACTTCCCCCTGACTTACTGGAAATTCTGCGCCGAACTGAAGAACAACGGCATGCGTGTGCTGGGTATCGGCGACTGCCCCTATGATGACCTGACCCAGGAACTGCGCAATTCCATGCACGAATACTATAAGGTCGGTTCCCTGGAGAATTATGATGAAGTGTTCAAGGCTGTTGCCTTCTTCACCTTCAAGTACGGTAAGATCGACTGGCTGGAGTCCAACAACGAGTATTGGCTCATGCGGGACGCCCAGCTTCGTACCGAGTTCAATATTACCACCGGCCCCAAGATCCATGAGATGGACAAGATCAAGTTCAAGTCCGCCATGAAGGCCTACTACCACAAGGCCGGCCTGCCCACCGCCCGTTATCATCTGGTAGAGGGCTATGACGATGCCATCGAATTTGCCCACATGGTCGGCTATCCCGTGGTGGTCAAGCCCGACAACGGCGTGGGTGCCAACAATACTTATAAGCTCCGCTGTGATGAGGATGTGGAGTTCTTCATCAATACCAAGGACGACAACATCTACATCATGGAAGAGTTCGTCAACGGCTATGTTCAGACCTACGACGCCATCATCGATTCCAAGGGCCAGCCCCTGTTCGAGTCCGGCAACATCACTCCCCATTCCCTGATGGACATCGTCAACACCGCCGGTGACTCCGTGTACTATCTGGTCAAGGAGCTGCCGGAGAAGGTCCGCAACGCCGGCCTGGCTACGGTGGAGTCCTTCGGCGTCAAGAGCCGCTTCGTTCACCTGGAGTTCTTTATCCTCAATGAGGACCAGGAGGGCTTGGGTAAGGCCGGTGATATCCTGGGCCTGGAGGTCAATATGCGTCCCGCCGGCGGTTACACCCCTGAGATGTACAACTACTCCCAGGAGACCGACGTGTACAAGATCTGGGCCGATATGATCGCTTTTGACTACAACACCAAGACCATCGGCAACGCCCATTACTGCGCCTTCTATGGCCGCCGGGACGGCAAGCCCTACAAGTATGATGACTATGAGATCATGCTGAAGTACGGTGCCCACATGAAGATGTGGGGCCGGATTCCCGATGCGCTCTCCGGTGCCATGGCCAACCAGATGTTCGTGGCCAACTTCGATACCGAAGAGGAAATGATGGCATATTACGCCGACCTGTCTGCTATGCACGAATAATTGATCAACCGGGACAGCAACCGCTGTCCCGGTTTTCTGTGAAAATAAAACTTGATTCCCGGACCGTTTTCGGGTAGAATAGGGGAGAAAAGGAGGGGAGAATATGCAGAACATTCCGGACAAGGAAACCATGGAGCGCATTGCGGACCTGTTCAAGGCCTTTGCGGATCCTACCCGGGTCCAGATCCTCTCCAACCTGGTGGACCGGGAGCTGTGCGTCACGGACATTGCCGAGGCTGTGGAGCTGTCCCAGAGCGCCGTGAGCCATCAGCTCCGGATCCTGAAGCAGATGTATCTGATCAAATACCGCCGGGACGGGAAAAACATCCTCTACTCCCTGGCCGACGACCATGTGCGGACCATTCTGGAAATGGGCCTGGAGCACGTGCTGGAATAAAAGAAAAATCCGAACCCAACCGGGTTCGGATTTTGTCATTTAGGTATTGGCATCGATGGCTTCCTGGATCCGGCTCTTGACCAGGGCCGCCAGCTCCACGGGCTTCATGCCCGCGTATTCCTCGGCGGTGATGGGCTTCAGGTAGTGGATCTGGACCTTGACGGGCTTACAGCCCTTTTCGTCCAGGACCTTGAAGCAGTCGATGAAGGCCAGGGGCACGATGGGCACACCGGACTTGGTGGCACAGCGGAAGCTTCCTCCGTGGAATTCACCCATGACGTTGCCGTTCTTGCTCCGGGTACCCTCGGGGAAAATCAGGAAATGCCGTCCCTCGGATACCTCCCGGGTCACATTCTGGATGACGGTCAGGGACTGGCGCACATCCTCCCGGTCCATGGCGTAGGACCCGGTGCAGTCGATGATCTGCTGAATGAAGGGGATGCCCACCAGCTCCTTTTTGAATACCGCAGCCAGGGGTACATCGCAGGTGGCGACCAGGGCCAGCACATCAAACATTCCCTGGTGATTGCCGTACAGCAGGAAGCCACCCTCCTGGGGGATGTTCTCCTGTCCGGTGACCACCAGATCGATGTTGCCGGACTTCACGGCGATCTTCAGGATCTTCTGGATATGGGCGTAGGATTCCTCCCGGGGGTACTTATCCGCGTTTTTGGCGTAGTGGCACAGCTTAAACCACAGCCCAGGGACTTTGAAAATGTTCCGCAGAACCATCAGTAAAATTCGATTCAAGGGATATCCCTCCTGTTATGGATTTCCTGACCAGTATAGCACAAAATCTGCCAAAAGGAAAGAAAAAAGTAAAAAAGAGAGACTGTCGAAGCAGTCTCTCTAATAATATTACAAAACCTTGGACAAGAATTCCCGCAGTCTGGGATTCACGGGGCGGTTGAAAATCTGCTCGGGAGTGCCCTGTTCCAGAATCTTGCCCTCGTCCATGAACAGCACCCGGCTGGCCACTTCTTTGGCAAAGCCCATCTCATGGGTTACCACCACCATGGTCATGCCCTCGGCTGCCAGCTCCTTCATGACCTGCAGCACCTCACCCACCATTTCCGGGTCCAGGGCGGAGGTGGGCTCGTCGAAGAGCAGCACCCGGGGGTTCATAGCCAGCGCCCGGACAATGGCGATCC
>JAFVWL010000076.1 GCA_017501695.1 Oscillospiraceae bacterium | reverse complement strand
GCAGTACACGGACGGGAGGACTACGCACCTGACGCAGATGACGGAGCCGGAGTACCAGGAAATGGTGGCCGCTCTCGAGGAGGCCGCCGCGCCGTCCCGCGAGGATCTGCGCCGATGGAGGTCCTCGGCCCTTCTGAGGATAGGCCGCCTGGGCATCAGCACCATCGACAACTGGGAGGAGGTGAACGCCTTCGTCTCCTCGCCGAAGATCGCCGGAAAGGTCTTCTACGCCCTTTCCGTGCCGGAGCTGAAGACGCTCGTCCGAAAGCTCGAGGCGATCGAGAAGAAGGGAGGGCTCAAGAAGCCGGATCCGGTCCCTCAGTTCGTCCTTACCTATCAGCCTTCAAACATCCTTTCATAACCATTAAAACACTGATTTATGTCCAAGAAAAAAGAAACCGTAGGCGAGTCCTACACCGACCGCTGGGGCACACCCATCAAGCCCCACTGCTACCTGGCCGACAACGGCGGCCGTGTCTACATGGTAAACAGCCACTACCAGGCCGTTCCCCAGGACGAGAACGCCCCGGCCGTCGAGCTGTCCGTCCTCCTTCAGGACGAGAAGGTCCGCGTGCTCAAGCCCGAGGAGGTCCTGAAATTCAACAAGCCCGGATCCCAAGGTAATGCCATGGAGATCCTGGACGAAGAGGCGGAGCGCAGGAAGAGGGAGGAGAACACCGCCGTCAACATCGTGCTGCAGGCCGTCCCTGACACGCGCCTTGCTGACGAGCTGCGCCGCCGCGGCTATCACGTCACCGCCGTCAAGCCGGCGCTCATCGAGATCTAGGCGATGCGCTACTACGTAAAGACTTTCTATCGTTACGGCCGCGTCTCGGCGGTCGAGGACAAGCTGATGCGGTTTGGGGAGAAAAAGCGCCAGTACGTCCTCTCCTCCGAGGCGCTGGACCGTTTCGTCGAGGAGATCAAGGAAGAGCAGGCGTCCATCCTGCTGAAGCATCCGAAGCTGGCCGCCACGGACATCGCCCTCGAGAAGCGCGTGTCGATGAAGACGGGCCTTCCCTGCGCCTGCGTCCACATCGGCTATCACCTGATTTATCTGGAGAGCATCCAGGGGGAGGACTAGGATGGTACGAGTCTACGAGCCCATTGTGAGCGCCACTCCGGAGGAGATTGTGGCGGAGCAGCGCAAGGAGATCTCGCGCGTCGGTTCCGTACGCCGTATCCCCGGGCTGAAGCTCTACGAGTACGACCTGACCACCGGAGAGATCCGCGAGGCCGACGTGCAGACGGAGGCCACCTTGAAGCTCGATGGCCCGGTGGGAAGGACCGGCAAGGTGGACGCCAAGGAGCTGTGCCTGTACGTTCAGGCACTGAACCGCGAGAACGCCGCCCGGAAGTTCCGGGACATGATTCGCAGGAAGAGCGTCCAGAACAAGATTTTGAGAAAATTTTAAATCAAAGCAATTATGTCTGAAAACAAAGAAAAGAGCATCAAGCTCGAGATGAGCGAGGATGAGTTCGCCGCCTATCAGGCTTTCAAGGCCGAGGCCGCGCGAAAAGAAGCCCAGGAGAGGGTCGAAGCCCTCAAGATCAACTACAAGGAGATGGCCGAGCGGTTCATCGCCAAGACCATCAAGAAGCTGACCCCTCTTTCCGAGAAGATCCGCCAGACGAAGGCGGAGGTCCTGGAGGAGGCGGCCGCCATCCAGCAGCTGAAGGCCCAGCTGCTGGAGATCGACGGGAAGAGTATGCCGAAGTCCCACACCTTCACGAGCGCGGACGGCACCAAGCGGGTGACTATCGGCGTCTATGAGACGGACGGCTATGACGACACCGTCGAGGAAGGCGTCGCGATCGTCAAGGAGTACATCGAGAGCCTAGCCAGCGACGAGAAGAGCCAGCAGCTGGTGAAGATGGTGATGTCCCTGCTCCAGCGCTCGGCCAACGGTGCCCTGAAGGCCTCCCGCGTGGTGCGCCTGCACAAGCTGGCCGACGAGTCCGGTGACTCCCGTTTCATGGAGGGCGTCAAGATCATCGAGGCGTCCTACCGACCGACCGTCAGCCGCACGTACATCAAGTGCGAGAAGCGCGTCGTGGACGAGCAGGGCGGCGTGGTGAAGGACTGGGAGGCCATCCCTCTCGGAATGACTGAATCCTAAATTCGGAGGAAAGGATATGAGACGCAGACGAGACAGCCGGCTGATCGAGAAGCGTAACGCTAAGATCGCGGCAAGGTATTACTACTGGACGGAGATCCAGCGCTACCGCAGCGATGACGCTATCCGTCAGCTCAGCGAGGAGGAGTTCTTCCTTTCTGAGGCCACCATCCTCCGGATCATCCGGAGTGTCGACTTGTCGTCTGAATCTCTTCAGAAGATCATGAAGCCCGTGGTCATCAAGGCCCGGCGCCCGAAGGTCACCGCTGAAGAGCTTCAGCGTCTCATCTCCTTCATGCCGGAAAACATAGAAGAGTAACAAATGAAAAACTGTGGAAGCTGCGCGAGTTATTCTGAAACTCGCCTGAATGGAGTCATTTGTATGGAGACCGGAAAGCCGGTCGGCTTTCTTCAGGAGAGACCCTGCTGGAAGCCCATCTGTGAAGTGGTTGCACCCTGCCAGTCTGAAGCAGCTGAGCCGGCCGAGACGAAGCCGGAGAAGCGCATGGGAAGGCCGGCCAGGTTCCCGAACAAGTTCGACCACGAGACGGGCAAGGTCCTGAAGCACTGCCGGTGCTGCGGAGAGTACAAGCCCCTGGAGGAGTTCCCCAAGAACAAGACGCACAATGACGGCCACGCCTCCGAGTGCAAGGCCTGCCATAACGTACAGACCCTCGAGTCTGCCAGGAAGAGGAGAGCCGACTTGGCGGCAAAGAAGGCGGCCGCCGCTGAAGCAGCTGCTCCGGCCGCTCCGGTGAAGACCCCGGAGAAGAAGCCGACCCAGCAGAAGCCGGTGAAGGCCCTGGCCTCTTATACGGAGAAGGAGCTGTGCGAAGAGCTCGCCGCCAGAGGGTGGGTTGTCACGCTCAGGCTTAAATGATGGTCGCCATGAAGTTCTTTAGAAAGGTCAGGGCCTTTATAAACAAGGTTCCTTTTCGCAAACGAGTATGGTATAACTACCGAGCGATGCTCCCCTCGGAGCATTTGGCGGGGAAGAGTTTTGTCGAAATCTTCGATGAAAACGACAAGTACATTGACTGTCCTAACGTGGGAGGCTTCTTGGTGTACAATGTCAACGGGTCGAAGTATCTCTATCGTGTCATAGGGTTCGAAGATGAAAGTCGGAACAGGGACTGGCTTTATGACACAGACTACATCCATCCGGTTATTGAATTTGTGAAACCACTCAAGAATAGCTGATTAAACATGACAAGAGAAGCCGCGACAGAGATCCTGCCGCGGCTTCTTTGTGTTGAAAAGGGGATCAAGTATGGTTCTTTCGAGGCCCCTGACCCCCGGACTTTTCTACGGTCAGTCGAAGTGTCCGGTGAACTGCCGTCCGAAGGCACCCTGGTCCGGTCCGATCACCTGGGCGGTCACCCTCGGCGTGGCCTGGGCCTGTTCGCCTTCCGGCTGGATCATCTCGGTGACGGTTCCGGTGTAGGTCTGCTCGTAGACCTTGATGCCGTGATCCCAGGTGTAGAAGCGGCTGGACGTCCGGATGAGCTGCGTGTTCTGGTTCACCCGGAAGCCCTGGACTAGCCGGTGGACGCGCGCCCGGAGCTCCGAGCGCCCCTCGATGAGGTTCGTCGTGCCGCTGCCGGCGTGGGTGTCGTCATAGCAGTCGATGATCAGGCGCACGCGGATGGTGGCCTCGCCCTTCTGGGACAGTCCGGCGATGTTGCTCCACGTGACGTCCGGAGCGTCGATGAGGACGGCGGGGAAGACCAGTGGATAGGTGGAGCGGTCCTCCCGGTTGATCATCTCCAGCTGGCCGTAGTCCTCGTCCACCGTGACGAGCTCCGGGATGTTCTGGCTGAACCTGTTAATGAGATCTAGAAGCAGTTGTTCCATGATTATGCGTTTTTATGAAGTTTTC
>JAFVWL010000075.1 GCA_017501695.1 Oscillospiraceae bacterium | reverse complement strand
GTGTGTATAGTCTGGTAACATGGTATACAGTTCGTTCGGACACATAGTATACAGTTTCATGATAAAATAAAGGCAAAAAGACATCAGAAAGAGAGATGGTCCTATGCCTTGGAAAGAGGAAACTGTGGAACAGCAAAGAACGAACTTTATCGTCCTGGCCAACGAGGAAGGGTGTAACTTCAGCGCATTGTGCCGCAAGTTCGGTATCACGCGAAAGACAGGCTACAAGTGGCTGGAGCGCAATCGGCAAGGCGAGCGCCTGGGGGACCAGAGCAGAGCACCTCACTTCCGGCCCCGACAGACCCCGGCTGAGATGGAGGAGCTGATCCTGTCGGTCCGGATGAAGCATCCGACCTGGGGCCCGAGGAAGATACTGCGCTATCTGGTCGACAGGGACAACGAAGGCCTGCCGGCAGCGTCAACAGTCGCTTCCATCCTGAAGCGCAACGGGCTGGTGGACCCAGAGCAGAGCGCCTGCCATACGCCGTTCAAACGCTTCCAGCGGGACAGACCGAACGACCTGTGGCAGATGGACTTCAAGGGGCATTTCGGGATGTGTGACGGCAACCGCTGCCATCCGCTGACCATAAAAGATGATCATTCCCGGGAACTGCTCTGCCTGGATGCCTACGACAACGAACGATGGACCAGCGTAAAATGCAGTTTAGACCGGGTATTTCGGGAAAATGGCCTTCCAAGCAGCATTTTATGTGACAATGGCGCGCCCTGGGGGAATTGCAAACAGGGCTACACGCCGTTCGAGCTTTGGATGATGCAGATGGATGTCCTCCCGATCCATGGCAGGCCGCTCCACCCCCAAACACAAGGAAAAGAGGAACGCTTTCACAGGACGCTGAACGAGGATGTCCTGAAACGGATCCCGATCCGGGACCTGATCCACGCGCAGGAAGTGTTCGACGCGTACCGTATCGAGTTCAACACAGAACGCCCTCATGAGGCATTGGGGCTGGACGTGCCGGAAAAGCATTACAGGAAGAGCGAACGGACCATGCCGGAGCAGCTCACAGAACCGGAATATGATACCGGAAGAACGCTGCGGAAGGTCAACTTCAAGGGCTATATCAGCGTGCAGCGACATCGATATTATCTGAGCGAGACGCTCATAGACAAATACATCGAGCTGGTCCCCGTGGGTGAGAACATCCTTGCTTTGTGCTATGGCAACTTTGTGATCGCCAAGATAGATCTGACAGAGGAACTGTTCGTTTCCAGAAAGATCTGTCGCAGATGATGGTATGCGAACTGTATACCATGTCTCCGAACATTTTGTATACTATGTGTACTTGACACGGTGGACCGCCCCTACAACGGGATATACCCTATCTCACATCTCAATACCGGGAGGTAACATCATGAACGAAACTTTACGCACTCTGCGGGAGCGGCGGTCGGTCCGGAGCTTCCTGGCTGACCCCATCCCTGAGCACATCCTGGACGCCATCCTGGAAGCCGGCACCTGGGCCGCCACGGGAAAGAACCAGCAGTCCCCGGTGATGGTGGTGGTCCGGGACAAGGACACCATCGACTACATGGAGCGGCTCAACGCCGCGGTCATGGGAAATCCCGACGGCCATCCCTTCTATGGCGCACCTGTGGTGGTGGTGGTGCTGGCGGACGGGGACAACTACAACTGGCTCCGGGACGGGTCTCTCGTCATGGGCAATCTGATGAACGCCGCCCACAGCCTCGGCGTGGGCAGCTGCTGGATCAACCGGGCCCAGGAGGTCTTCGACAGTGAAGAGGGCAAGGCCCTTCTCCGGAAATGGGGTCTGGGCGAAAACTACCGGGGCGTCGCCAACTGCATCCTGGGCTGGCCCAAGGGCGAGTTCCCCGCTCCCAAGCCCAGAAAGGCTGACTATATCAGAAAGGTCTGACCATGAAACTGACGACTGTACTTTTTGACCTGGACGGCACGCTGCTGCCCATGGATATGGATGGATTCATCCGGCTCTACTTTGGCCTGATGGTGAAGAAGCTGATGCCCCATGGTTACGCAAAAGAGAGCCTGATCAGGGCCATCTGGACCGGCACCGAGGCCATGGTCCGAAATGACGGCACCAAAACCAACGAGCAGGTCTTCTGGGACTCCTTCACCCGCAATTTCGGGCCCGAGGCCCTGAAGGATATGCCCCTTTTCGAGGAATACTACCGGGGTGAATTCCAGAACACGAAGGCCGCCTGCGGCTATACGGAGATGGCCAAGAAGACCGTCGAAAAATGTAAGGCTCTTGGCCTACGGGTGGCCCTTGCCACCAATCCCCTCTTCCCTGCCATCGCCACCCACAGCCGTATCCGCTGGGCCGGGCTGGAGCCGGAGGACTTCGAGCTGGTGACCACCTACGAAAATTCTTCCGCCTGCAAGCCGGATCTCCTGTATTACAAGGAAGTCATGGGCAAACTGGGCGTAGTCCCCGAAGAATGCCTCATGGTGGGCAACGATGTGGTGGAGGACATGGTGGCGCGGCACTTAGGGCTGCGGGTCTTCCTGCTGACGCCCTGCCTGCTGAACAAGGATAATGAAGACATCGACCAGTTCCCCCACGGCGACTTCCCGGAGCTTCTGAGCTACCTGGAGCAGGTGGCGGCGGAGTAACCTATCCGTTTTATTGGACCGTTCCTTTTCCATAATGGCACCATAGAAAAAAGGAGGTACGGTCTATGAAAAAATGGTTTGATCAGTTCATCTGCGGGCACGACGGTCTGCGCAGGCAGCGTCTGGCCCTGGTGCTGGCGGGACTGAAGGAAGAAAAACTCCGGGCCATGTCCCCGGACGACCGTGTGGCCGCCCTGGAAAAAGCCCGGCTGGATCCCTACGATTATATCTATCTGTGCTGCTGAGGAGCACCGCGGCACCCCCATTGCTTCCCCTGGGGGGAAGCTGGCAATGATCGGCTCTTCGGAACCGATCATTGACTGAAGAGGAATGGCACAACATACATGTGTAAGAAGCAGATATCCTGATGGAAAACGCTGACTTCTCCGCCTCTGCTCGTACTACTCTCCTCAGGTAAGATAGCGCCGTTCCTCTTCCGCCCCCCTTCGGGGGCCACCTTCCCCCCGGGGGAAGGGGTATGCGCTGCAAGCGCATATCATTGAGAATGTCTTTTATAAAGGAGCAGATCTTATGACTTTACTGGAAGTGTGCGTGGATTCTCTGGCCTCTGCCAGGGCCGCCATCCGGGGCGGCGCCGACCGGCTGGAGCTTTGCTCCGCCCTTGCCATCGGCGGCCTGACCCCCTACAAGGCCCTTCTGGAGCAGATCCGGGCGGAAAGCGACATCCCCATCCGCTGCCTGATGCGGCCGAGGGCCGGAGATTTCCTCTACACCCCTGAGGAGATCCGTATGATGGCGGAGCAGATCCGGGAGTTGAAAGAGGCCGGGGCCGACGGCTTCGTGATCGGCTGCCTGACGGCGGAGGGCGATCTGGACGGCGCTGCCATGGCACCGCTGATTGAAGCCGCAGACGGCGCGGGCCTGACCCTCCACCGGTGCATCGATGTGTCCCGGGATCCTCTTGAGACCTACCGGGCGGCGGGCAGACTGGGCATCGACACGGTGCTGACCTCCGGCGCGGCGGGAAGCTGCGTGAAGGGCATGGACCTGATCGGGCAGATGCTCCGGGAAGATGGCCCCCAGGTGCTGATCGGCGCCGGGGTCAACGCAAAGGTGATCGCCGCCTTCCGAGAAGCCTATCCTGAGGCCACTGCTTTCCATATGAGCGGCAAACGGGACATTCCCAGCGCCATGGTCTTCCGCCGGGAGGGCGTCCCCATGGGCATCCCAGGCTTCGACGAATGGCATCTGCAGCAGACCGACGAGGAGGCCGTGCGCCTTGCGAAAGAAGTCCTCTGCCGCTGAAGTCAAAAAAATCACCTGCCCCGGGGTTCCGGGGCAGGTTTTTTTAGGTTTTTGCCGCGTGGGCCACGGCGCATCCTGGAAAAGATCACTGAGCCAGCTTCTTGAACTCGTCGTAGACGAACTGGACCTTGGGTCCGATAACGACCTGGACAGAGGTCTTGCCGGGACGGATAACGCCGGAAGCGCCGGAGGACTTGATCTTCTTCTCGTCCACCTGATAACGGTCCTTGACTTCCAGTCTCAGACGGGTGATGCAGTGGTCGATGGAGACGATGTTCTCCTTGCCGCCCAGGCCTTCCAGAATGATCTGAGCCATGCCGGTGTAGTCATTGTTAGCCAGCTCGATCTTCAGCTCGCCCTCCTGGTCGTCTTCACGGCCGGGGGTCTTCAGATCGAACTTCTTGATGGCGAACAGGAACACGAAGTAGAACACTGCGAAAGCAGCGATGCCCATGGGGATGATGAGCCAGTAGTTGTTAGCAGCGGGCAGAGCAGCACCGAACAGCAGGTCCATTGCACCGGCGGAGAAGCAGAAGCCAGCACGGAAGCCCAGAGCGACGGTGATGGTGGTGAAGATGCCGTACAGCAGGGAGTAAACAACGTACAGGGGGAATGCCAGGAACATGAATGCGAACTCGAAGGGCTCGGTAACGCCGCAGATGAAAGCACACAGAGC
>JAFVWL010000074.1 GCA_017501695.1 Oscillospiraceae bacterium | reverse complement strand
GCAGGCTCGGTAGGAGCTGGTTCTGTCGGCTGTGTTGAGGGTGGTTCTGTAGCGGGAGGTTCCGTGGCTGGTGGCTGTGTTTCCACAGGCTCCGTTTCGGGAGGCTGGGTTTCGGGCGGGATGGTTTCAGGTGGCTGTGTGGCAGGTGGATCTGCGGGTTCGGTGGCAGGCTGCGTTGGCTCAGTTGCCGGTGGATCTGTAGGCTTCGTTGCATCTTCCTGCTTGCCGGTGTTTTCCTTGGGCTTTTGCGGCTGGGTTGGTTCCGTACCTTCTGTAGCTTCCGTCGACTCAGTCGGATCGGTCACTTCGGAAGGTTCGGTGGACTGTGTGGTTTCCACTTCCGTTGGGTCAGTCGCAGGTACGGTGGTTTCAGGCGGTGCGGTTGTCTGCGGTGTGCCTGTTGATTCCGTTACAGGAGGACTGGTTTCCAATGGCAGCTCTTGCTGGGTACAGCCCATGAAGCCAAGGAGTAAAAGGGCGGCAAGGGTCAGACTCAGGATCTTCTTCATATGACACACATCCTTTCAGATTTTTCAAACCACACTATACTGTGAAGTTTTTGAAAGTCTAGCGCAAAGCAGAAGATCCGGCGAAGTAGCTACATACCGAAGGGAAGAATGCCGTCATCCTGGTTCTCCCACTGGGCAGACTGACCAGTTTCGTGCTGCTGGTCCAGGTACTGGTCGTAGGCTTTCAGGACTGCATCCTGCAGCTCCATCTTGGCAGCGTTGGTGATGGGAAAGAAGATATTGGAGTATTTCTTTTCGCCCTTGTCCGTATAGGACTCCTGGGGCATGGAAACAAACAGTCCCTTCTTGCCATCTACCACACGTAGACCCTTTACCACATACCAGCTATCCAGGGTGACGGAGGCGATTGCCTTGGTCGAGCCGCCCTTGACCAGCCTGTCGATCTTGGCTTGGATCTTCACTTGATTCACCCCCTCTCAAAAGGCATAGAAGATGAAGCCGGTGTCTGCCTGCACATCTTCCTGGGATATATCCTCCGGTTCCATAAACCGCTGCATGAAATGACCGACCTGGTCATCCGTCAGAGAGCAGAAATTCTCCCCGGCATCGCCTGCGATGAAGAAAGGACCGGCAATGATGGTACCGTTATCCAGTACCCGGTTGCCGTCCATTCCGATGAGCTTACCCTCGTCGTTACAGACGAGAATGCCACCACGGTCCAGGTAGACAAGGTCGATAAGACCCTGTACTGCCTGCTGTTCACCGTCCAGGGTGTTGGGGATCTCCGTTTCGTAGGGGATCTTGCCCGGTTCCACATAGAGGACACGCATACAGTCCGCAGGGATCTGCGCTTTGGATTCATCGAATTCAATCTTCGCAAATCCGAAACGGTCACAGTAAAACGCGCCCTGGTCTGTGACCACCACATCGGAGACTTTCATCTGACCGCCGTGGTGGAGGGGGTGGCCTTTGGTATTCAGCAGAGTGTAGAGCTGCTCTAAACTTTCACAGTCCACATCTGCTCTCAACACCCGGTCATACAGGCTTTCATCCACTTTGGAGCTGCCCTGATACTTGGGCAGGTCGTTCAGGCTTTCATAGCGAATACGGTTTTGGTCCCGGTCAGGATCGATCTGATAGACCCTAACTTGCATCAGCCACTCCTTACCACAGGGCGGACGGAATCAGCCAGCTTATCTGCCAGATGGACGAGGGCTGCTTTCTGCTGGGCAGGGGTCAGGCTGTCCAGCAGTTCCCGGAGGGTCACACCGGCATCTGCGGAGTTGCTGGCAGCAGGAGGTGCTTCCCGGCGTTTACAGTTATCGCAGATCTTCTCCCGCTTGACGATGACGGTGTTGTCATCCTGCTTGGTGAAGCTGAGAATGTCGTTATAGCCGAAGCCTACCTGCTGGCGGAACTCATAGGGAATGGTGATCCTGCCACGCTTCCCCATGACCCGGTAGATGGTATTGCTCATTCAAATTCCTCCCCGATGTAGTCCCGGAGACAGACGCCGCATTCGGGGCAGGAATAGGCGCAACGGAAAGTACCGTCGCCGGAGGGTTCATACTCAGGGCAGCACCCATCCTCGTCATCCTCCAGCTCGTCATCGTCATCATACTCATCCTCGTCGTAGTCATCCTCATCATCCTCGTCCAGATCCCGGACATGGGACACAGGGGTAGCGGTGATCACGATGATGGGAGTACCTCTCGCCTGGATCGCTTTCAGGATGTCCTCATCCAGAGAGGAGAGCAGGGACAGGATATCGGCAATGTTGGGTTCGTTAGCGTGTTTATTTCTCATGGTATATGATCCTTTCGTTTAAGATAGTAGTGGGGTCGGTGTCCGGATCATCGAACAGGGTGAGCTGTGCGACAGACCGGGCGCGTTCCGTGGTGTCGTAGTTGGATATAAGCAGTTCGGGGTACTGGCATCCGGCATCATACCGCTGGGCGATGTTGGACAGCCGGGTGGTTCCTTCAATGTAGATTCCGGGCAGGTCATAGAGCTGCCGGATCTCCGGGCAGTCGTTGTAGGACAGCAGGAACTTTCCTTGCATAGAGACAAGAGCTTCAGCCAGCCTTGCGTGGTCATCCCGGCCGAAGCCGCCGCCCTCATAGTAGCCTTCCGTTTCGTAGTACGGAGGGTCACAGTAGAAGAAGCTTTCCGGCCGGTCGTACTGCCCGATCAGCTTGACGCAGTCCTTGTTTTCAACAACCACATTCTGGAGTCGTTTCGATGCCGCATGGATCAGGGGGAAGTTTCGCCACATGGAGTGGGGCTGACTTCCGAAGCTGTCTACGCTGGAGGCGTAGCTGTAGCGGATGAGGGCATAATAATAGGCCGCCCTCCGTATATCCGGGAGGACGGCCTTACTATGCAGCATATATTTCATGTACTCGAAATCCAGACGAGAGTTGAGCATGAAGGTGAGTTCCTTTTCCAGCTCGTCAGGGTGTTCCCGCACACAGCGGTACAGGTTCACAAGATTGCCGTTGAAGTCGTTGTACACTTCGAAATCTCTGCCGGGAGGTTTATGGAAGAGCACCCATCCACCGCCGCCAAAGACCTCAATGTACCGCTTATATTCCAAGGGAAAACGCGAGAGAATTTGGTCCCGGAGCGCCTTTTTACCGCCGACCCAGGACATGAAACTGTTGATCGTATCACCCCTTTCATGTTAATGGAGCATCCCACAT
>JAFVWL010000073.1 GCA_017501695.1 Oscillospiraceae bacterium | reverse complement strand
CTTTTCAAGCGGATTTTTCAATCCGCGTTCTTGTCATGCCCAAATTGCAAAAAAGAGTATCCAAAACAGTCGCCTGTCTTGGATACTCTCGTTTCTCTTTGGTTTGCCCTCCAGGTTATGTCACTAACTTAATGACATTGAGCATTCGCTGCGGTTTTTTACTGCATTTTCCAGCACAGATTTACATAACTTTTACATTTTTCAATTGCATTTCAATAATTCTGTGCTACAATAGACCTATCCTCTGCGAAAGGAGTATTCTCATGGCGAAAAAGAAGAAAAATTCCGTCAGTGAAGAACAGGAGCTGGAAAAAGCTTACTCGGATCTGACCGGTTATGATATCACAAACAAGAAACGAAAAGGCAAAGCCGGACCTCTGATCGCGGGGCTTTGTGCCCTGGTCCTGCTGGGTGCGGGGTGTATGGTGGGTTACCCCCATCTGGAGCATCTCTGGACTCCCGAAACCACCCCGCCTACCGACGGTCCCACCGCTCCACCCCATACGGATCCCAACACCATCCGTCCCGGCCTGATGGCTGCCGGTGTGGATCTGGGCGGCATGACCGCAGAAGAGGCCATGGATGCCCTGCGCCGTGCCACCAACGAAACCTATACCCGGCAGGATATGGTGATCACCGTTGGAGATCAGGAATACACCCTCTCCCCCGCCAACACCGGAGCCTGTCTGGATGTAGAGGAAGCGGTGGCGGATATGCTCACCTACCGGGGCCAGTCCAACGAATTCTATCTGATTCCTTACCTGGAGCTGGATACTCAGTGGATCCAGGAAAAGCTGGGTCAAATCGCTCAGGAGTATACCCAGGAGCTGGTCCAGCATACTGTGGAGCTTCCCGGAGAAGCGCCGGACCTGGAAAACGCCACCCAGGAAACTCCCTGCCAGACCATGACCGTTACCCTGGGCACTGCCGCCCAGATGCTGGATGCCGACCAGCTTTACCGGGATGTGCTGGCGGCCTTTGACAGCAACCAATTCCGGATTACCGTCCAGCCGGAAATCACGGCTCAGCCGGATCCTCTGGACCTGGAAGCCCTGTATACTCAGTATTGCGTCGCTCCCGCCGACGCGGCGATGGATATGACCACCTTTGAGGTCAGTCCGGAGGTCATTGGCTATGACTTCGATATGGAGCAAGCCCTGTCCCTTCTGGAAACCGCGGAACCGGGTCAGACCCTGGAGCTCCCCTTCCGGATCACCTTCCCGGAAATCACCGCCGATGCCCTTTCCTCCCTGCTGTTCCGGGATGAGCTTGGTTATGTTCGGACCCGCCACACCAACGACTACAACCGGACCAACAACCTGCGGCTGGCCTGCAAGTCCATCAACGGTCTGGTCCTCTATCCAGGCGATGTGTTCTCTTACAACGGGACCCTCGGTAAACGGACAGAAGAAAAAGGCTATCTTCCTGCCGGCGCTTACTCCGGAGGGCAGACAGTCCAGACCGTAGGCGGTGGTATTTGCCAAGTATCTTCCACCCTCTATTACGCCGCATTGGAGGCCGATCTGGAGATCGTATACCGGGCACCCCATGGATACACGGTTTCCTATGTTCCCTTGGGTATGGATGCCACGGTGGACTGGGGTCTGGTGGATTTCCAATTCCGCAACAATTCCAAGTATCCCATCCGGCTGGAAGCCTGGGTAAGCAACGGTTATGTGTATGTTACCATCATCGGCACCGATGAGAAGGATTATTACATTGAGATGGAAAACGAGATCCTGGAGACCATGGAATACAAAACCATCTACCAGGAGCTTCCCGCCGACAACGAAGAGGGTTACAAAGACGGCGATGTGATTACTTCCGGATATACCGGCTACCGGGTCAGAACCTACAAGTGCAAGTATGACAAGGAGACCGGCAGACTGATTTCCCGGGAGTATGAGGCATACTCTTATTACTACACCCGGGACGAGATCGTCGCCAAGATCATCCCGGAGCCTACGGAACCCACGGAACCTCCTACGGAACCGCCCACAGAACCTCCTACGGAACCCCCAACGGAGCCGCCCACGGAACCTCCCACGGAGCCGCCTACCGAGCCTCCTACGAACCCCCCAACGGAGCCGCCTACGGAACCGCCTACCGAGCCTCCTACGGAACCCCCAACGGAACCGCCCACAGAACCTCCTACCGAGCCGCCTACGGAACCTCCCTCGGAGCCACCCACGGAGCCGCCCACGGTTCCCGACGAGGAAGAGGAACCTCAATAATGCCAAAGATCCGGACGCAAACGCGTCCGGATCCTTTTATTTCGCCTGGATGTCCAGGTGATATTCAATATAGCCCGCGGCAGTGTTTTCAATATCGATTGCATAGGTCAAGTCAATGACACCACCGTTTTCGTTCAGCTCAAATTCCACACAATTGGCGCAGACCGTGATCATCAGCGCTCCGAAGGGCATCTGATATAAGGACTCATGGAACACACCCTCCCGGAAGATCATCTGAGAATTTAGGGGACCGGTCCGGGTCAGGGTAATACAGCCAGGATCCACCCGGAAGGTGGTGGTCACGCCCTGAAGCCCGGTCAGGTCGCTTTCCTCATAGCTGATATCCCATCCACCGTCCCGAAAGGCCATGGTGCCCTGGGTAACCAGTTCAATGATCTCAGGGTCCTGATCCTGATAGCTCTGCTTGCCCCGGATAGACAGAAGAACGGTGCTCATTCCGCCGCCTCCATAGCCAGGCGCAGCAGCTCGTCGAGAAGCTGGTCGTAGGGGATGCCGCTGGCAGCGAAGAGCTTGGGGTACATGGAGATGGAGGTGAAACCGGGCAGGGTGTTGATCTCATTGAAGACCACACGATTATCCTCGTAGGTGACAAAGAAGTCCACACGGCTCAGACCCTGACAGCCGATGGCGGAATACACCTTTACCGCAGCCTCCCGGACGATTTCCTCCACGTCTTCGGGGATCCGGGCAGGAATGTAAGCGGTGGAGGTATCGGTGATATACTTGGCATCGTAATCATAGAAATCAGCGCCGGAGTCGATCTCACCGCAGACAGAGGCCACAGGATTGGCGTTGCCCATGACGGCAACCTCCACTTCCCGGCCGTGGATGAATTCCTCGACCAGGATTTTTTCATCATAAGCGCCGGCAGCCAGCAGGGCGGTACGAAGCTGATCCCGGTTGGCAGCTTTGCTGACGCCAACGGAAGAACCGGTGCCCGCAGGCTTGACGAACATGGGATACTGGAAGCGGGCCTCCAGCTTTTCCAGCACCGCGTCCATCCGGTGCTCCAGCTCCCGGCTCCGGACAAGCTGCCAGGCAGCCTGGGTGACCCCAGCATTATCCACCACCAGTTTGGTCAGGGTCTTGTCCATAGCCACTGCGGAAGCGGACACATGGGGGCCCACATAGGGGATGCCGGCCATCTGCAGAAGTCCCTGCATAGCACCGTCCTCACCGTTCTCACCGTGAAGCACAGGGAAAACCACATCGATATGCTCCCGGACCACGCAGTCCCCCTCAAAGCTCAGCAGGCCCTGGCCCCGGACGGGAGAAATGGTGGCACGGCGGTTATTGGGATGCTCCATCCAGGTGAGCGCAGGCAGCATGGCGTAATCCTCTCCGCCGAACAGGATCCAGTCGCCGGTCTTGGTGATGCCCACAGGGAAAATATTATACTTTTCCTTGTCCAGGTTGTTCAGGACGGATTCGGCAGACCGCAGGGAAACGTCATGCTCCGGGCTGATGCCGCCGAACAGAACGCAAACGCTCAGTTTTTTCATGGTAAACTCCTTTTAATAACGTGGGAATATTTACAAATTCCATCTGGAAATTTTATTCTTTCGTGCTATAATAGGTGACAATTGATGTGACACAAGGAGGCAAGCTATGCAGATTGAACTCAGCAAAAAGGAATTCCGCTCGCTCCTGGATCTTGTCTATATCGGAAATTGGGTCCTCAACTCCACCCGGGGCAACGACCGCTTTCAGATGTATGACGATCTGGAAAGCAAGCTCTTTGCCCTGTGCCGGGACAACGGTATGAAAGTCCTGGTGGAAAAATGGGAGGGTGTGGATGTCCCTTCCAAGGCCTATGCCGAGGGTGGAATCCACGAGGCCATCGCCTATTACGAGGACAATGTATTTTACGAGATCCTGGCGGAAGAGCTTTCCCGCCGGGATATGGATTACGCCGAGATCACTGACGAAAACTACGACGAGATCATGGGCAGGATGAAGGGCTATATGGATGAATTCCAGCTTTCCGGGCTGGACCACCTGAAGCTTGAGGAATAAAGAACAGGCGGGGCGGATGCCCCGCCTGCTTTTTTTCAAATGTGGCCGTTGTAGTTGTACCGCAGCAGCATATGGCAGGCACGGTAAACATCGCCGCAGCCGGAGGTCAGGATCATGTCTCCGGGGCGGGCAATCTCCCGCAGGTAGGCGGCGGTTTCCTCCAGGTTCCGGCAGTAGACGGAGCCGGGGATTTGGGCACAGATCTGGGTGGAGCTCATGCCCAGGGTATCGGTCTCCCGGGCGGCGAAGATCTCCGGAACCACCAGATGGTCCGCGTTCTTCAGAACCTCCACAAACTCATGGAACAGGGCCTTGGTACGGGTATAGGTATGGGGCTGGAACACCAGGATCACCCGGTCATAGCCCATCTGCTTCACCACCTCGTAGGTGGCGGCGATTTCATCGGGATGGTGGCCGTAATCATCGTAGATGTCCGCGCCGTTATAGCGGCCCTTAAACTCCATACGGCGGCGGGCGCCATGGTAGCCGGCCAGGCCCCGGGCGGCTACCTCGCCGGGAACGCCGATCATCCAGGCCACACCGGCGGCTGCCAGGGCGTTCATGGCGTTGTGCTTGCCCATAACACCCAGGTCCACATGGCAGTAGACCTGGCCGTCGCAGACCACATCGAAATGACGCCAGTCGGGACACATATTGATGGCACGGATCCGGTTGTGCTCACCCAGGCCGAAGGTGCTGAATTCCATATCCTTCAGGGCTTCCAGGGTATGGGGATCGTCTCCATTGGCCAGGACACCCTTGGATGCCATGGAAGCAAACTTCCGGAAGGACTTCTGAATGTCCGCCAGATCCTTAAAATAATCGAGATGATCCTCTTCAATGTTCAGAATCACCGCCAGGGAGGGGCTGAAATTCAGGAAGGAATCGCAGTATTCACAGCTCTCCAGCACGATGGTATCACCCTGGCCAACCCGGTGACTGGCGTGGAGCAGGGGCAGATAGGAGCCGATCATCACCGTGGGGTCCCAGGCCGCTTCCATAAGGATGTGGGTGATCAGGGCGGTGGTGGTGGTCTTTCCGTGGGTGCCGGAGATGCAGATGGCATTCTTGTAAGCCTGCATGATGACACCCCATGCCTGGGCCCGCTCGAAGATCAGCAGGCCCTTCTTCCGGGCGGCTGCGATTTCCACGTTATCATCATGGATGGCGGCGGTGCGGATGATGACCTCCGCTCCCTCGATATTTTTCGCGTCATGGCCGATGTGGACCGGAATGCCCTTGGCCTCCAGCATATCCGTATAGCTGGTAGCGGTCATATCGGAACCGGACACATCCACACCGAATTGCTTCAGAACCAAACCCAGAGAATGCATGGATGTACCGCCGATTCCGGCCAGATGCACCCGCCGTCCAGGGACCAGAAAAGGCTTCAGTTCTTCGCTCTTATTATTATACACAGCAGTGACCTCCTGTATGAGTCCATATTGAAACTAGTATATAATACAGTATTTCAATCAGATTTACAACCATCAAAATACCCAAAATTTCGGCTTTATACCACTTCTTTCGGGCAAATCCGGCACAGCCGCTCATGCATCAGCACCATGAGCACCAGCACGCCAAGCAAATACAGCGGCAAGAGCCAGGCACCCACAGTTCCCGCCAGGAAGCCGAAAAGGGGGCTAATGGTACAATTGCCCACATAAGCGCTGGCCATCTGGACTCCGATCATAGCCTGGGACCGGTCCGCTCCAAAGTGGGCAGGGGTTGAATGGATGATGCAGGGATAAATGGGGGCACAGCCCAGGCCAATGCAGAGCAGGCCGGCTATGGTGGCGTATTTTCCAAAAGGAAGAAGCATCAGCAGAATGCCCAAACCGATGATCCCCTGCCCCAGCCGGATCATTTGCGTATCGCTGAGCTTCATGGTCACAAAGCCGCTGATAGCCCGGCCCAGGGTGATGCCGATATAAAACAAGCTGGCATAGCCCGCGGCTTCCTCCGGAGAGATTCCATCCTTCAGAACGAAATAGCTGCTGGCCCAGCTTCCGGCGGTAATTTCCAGGCCGCAGTAGCAGAGAAAAGCCGTCATGACCTCCGGAGCGCCAGGGATCCGGATCACTTCAGATAACGGCAGAGGTTCGCTCTGATTCTCCGGTTCCGTGCCGGTGCCCGGCTTTTTCCAAAGAGACAGCGTCGCAAAGAGGACCGCGGTCAGCAGAACCTGCACCGCCGCAATACACAAATACCCCATATTCCAGGGCTGGCCCAGGGAAAGCACCGCACCCATAACAAAAGGGCCGGAGGAGGCGCCAATGCCCCACATACAGTGAAGCCAGCTCATATGGCGGCTTTCATAATGGAGCGCCACATAATTGTTCAGCGCGGCATCGATGCTGCCCGCGCCGATTCCATAGGGCACCGCCAGGATCAAAAGCTGCCAGAACTCCGTGCTGCAGCCGAAGCCGATCAGGCCCAGCGCTGTCACAGCGGTGCTGACCGCGGTCACCAAACCGGTACCGAACCGTCGGTTCAGCCGGTCCGCCATCAGACTGGACACCACTGTACAGGCAGACATCATCACGCCCACAACACCCATCCAGGACACATCCACCCCAAACTGCTGATGCATGGCAGGCCAGGCAGCACCAAGCAGCGCATCCGGAAGGCCCAGGCTGATGAAAGACAAATAGATAATTGCCAGAAGCAGGCTGTACATAAACATACCTCCACAACAAAACTCAGCCAATTATATCACAGACCGGAAGAATAATCCAGTGCCACTTATATACAGTGTATTTGTATATTTATACTTTCCATAATTTGCATAATTTTAATGTATATGCGTATTTACCAAAGGAATATTCCAGGTTTTGTGTATTCTAACAAGACTTTTGTTCTGCACCGGGGGTAACATTGTATGTTCCCCCAATTGACGTTGCATAATATCCGGAGTATAATTCAGTTATTCTAAATGGTCCCCTGACCAGGGACCGGAAAAGGAGAATACATTATGAAAAAGATTATCGCTATGGCACTGTCTCTGATCGTGATCCTGGGTCTGCTGGCTGGCTGTTCCAACAACACCCCCACCGATCCCGCTACCGATCCTGCCGCCGCGCTGAACCTGGTGAAGCCCGGCAAGCTGATCATGTCCACCAATGCCGAGTTCCCTCCCTACGAGAATACCGACGACAACGGCAACTTCATCGGCATCGACATTGAGATCGCCCAGGCCATCGCCAACAAGCTGGGTCTGGAGCTGGTCATCGACGACATGGACTTCGACGCCGCCCTGCTGGCAGTTCAGAACAACAAGAGCGACATCGTTATGGCCGGTGTCTCCGTCACCGATGACCGTCTGCTGGTTATGGATTTCTCTGAGAGCTACGCCACCGGCATTCAGGTGGTCATCGTCAAGGAAGGCTCCAACGTGACCATGGATAACCTGGGCGAGAAGATGATCGGCACCCAGAGAGGCACCACCGGTTACATCTACGCTTCCGCAAGCCCCGAAGATGACGGCTACGGTGAGGATCATGTCATCGCTTACGACAACGGCATGTCCGCCGTCCAGGCCCTGATGAACAACCAGGTCGACTGCGTCATCATCGACAAGGCCCCCGCCATGGAGTTTGTCAAGAACAATCCCGGCCTGACCATTCTGGAAGGCAACTGGGTGGAAGAGTCCTACGCCATCGGCGTTGACAAGGGCAACACCTCCCTGCTGGAAGCCATCAACAAGGCCCTGGCAGAGCTGATTGCTGACGGCACCGTCCAGAACATCATCAACAAGCACATCAAGGCAAACTGATACGGATAGCAAAAGGGTGGCATCAGCCGCCCTTTTGGCCCGTTTGGAAAGAGGTAATTTCGTGGCAGAAACTTATGAATTATGGAAAAGCCTGATGGTTTCCGGTCAGGAGCTTCCCTTCTGGCAGGAGTTCTATGTGAAATTCTATCAGGCTTTTCTGGAAAACGACCGCTGGCTCCAATACCTGCAGGGTGTAGGAAACACACTGGTCATCACCGCCATGGCCCTGGCCATCGGCATCCTGCTGGGCATTTTGGTTGCCGCCATCCGCACCGCCCATGATCAGCAGCGTCCCGGCAAGCATAATCCCCTGCTTGGCATTCTCAACGGCATTTGCCAGGTCTATGTCACCGTGATCCGGGGCACGCCTATGATGGTGCAGCTTCTGATCATGTACTTTGTGGTCTTCGCCAACTCCCGGGAGAACAATCTGATTGGTGCTTTGACCCTGGGCATCAACTCCGGCGCGTACACCGCGGAGATCATCCGGGGCGGTCTCATGGCTCTGGACCCGGGCCAGATGGAGGCCGGCAGAAGTCTGGGACTAAATTATCTGGATACCATGACCTTTATCGTCATTCCCCAGGCTTTTAAGGCCATCCTCCCTGCCCTGGGCAACGAGTTCATCGTGCTGCTGAAGGACACCTCCCTGATTACCGTCATCGGCGGCAAGGAGCTGACCCATGCGGCTCAGGCCATCTACGGACGAACCTGGGAGCAGATGTTCCCCCTGATGATCGTGGCATCCATGTATCTGTCACTGGTCCTGCTGCTGCAATGGCTGCTTGGCATTTTGGAAAGGAGGCTGCGTCAAGGTGATCGGCGTTAAAAATCTGAGCAAAGCGTTTGGGGATCATCTGGTCCTTAACGATATTTCTGAGCATATTTATCCCGGTGAAAAGGTGGTCATCATCGGACCCTCCGGCTCCGGCAAGTCCACCTTCCTGCGGAGCCTGAACCTTCTGGAAGCCCCCACCGCGGGCACCATTGTGTTCGACGGCAAGGAGATCACGGATCCCAATGTGGACATCGACAAGGTCCGCCGGGGCATGGGCATGGTGTTCCAGCACTTCAACCTGTTCCCCAACATGACCATTCAGCGCAACATCACCCTGGCTCCCGTGCGGACCGGGCTCATGAAGCAGGCCCAGGCCGACGCGCTGGCCCTGCAGCTCCTGCGCCGGGTAGGATTGGAGGATAAGGCCCAGGCCTATCCCAATCAGCTTTCCGGCGGTCAGAAGCAGCGGATCG
>JAFVWL010000072.1 GCA_017501695.1 Oscillospiraceae bacterium | reverse complement strand
AGAAGCTTCTGAAGGCAAAAATCAAAGAAGCAGAAGAATCCGTGGAAGAAATGAAGATTGCGAGAAAGAGTATGCTGAGATTCCAGAGTTCTTTTGAAACTGGATTAGCGGTAAAATAATCAAATTCTGCGATGCAGTAAACAAAGAAAAGCAGATTTTTGGATCTAAGCCATGAACCAGGCACTTGATAGCGATGGTTCGACAGAAAATGCGATAATAGTTAGAAAAACCGCTGTTTTCAATCGAAAACAGCGGTTTTTATGGTCCGAGTGGCGAGACTCGAACTCGCGGCATCCTGGTCCCAAACCAGGCGCCCTACCAACTGGGCCACACCCGGATATTAAGTTAGAGGAAAATGCTCGTTGTGGTCAAATATGTGGTCAAGGAAATTCTGCCACATTTTTGGCGAACATTCAACGGCGGTATTTGCGTATGTTTACGAAGTAACAGGGGCGTATGCAACATTTGCAGCAGTCGAACCTTTTTGGTGTTCCAGCTCCCAAATCAGGCACCCTAAAACAGCCTTGCGGCACTAAGTGGCTGTAAGCAGAACGGTGTTCTGCAACACCCACTAAGCATCTGGGCCGCACCCGGATAGGTATTGTGGGGCGCGCTGTGGGACAGCTATGCTATTATATACGAAAGGCTCGGAAAATGCAATCCCAAAATTCTTCCGTTGAGGGCGATCAAAGGGATCCAAACTGTGGGCAAGCCGTGTGTGGTAGTGGAAGCGGATCGCAGCCTTGATTTTTTGTCAGCCGGAGAGTATACTATAAATATATTGGAAAAAGGGAGGCTCGTGCATGAAACGATGGTCGATTTTGGTTCCGGCGCTTATGCTTCTTCTGACGGTGCTGCTTTGCCCTGCAGGCCGGGCGGAGGCGGCGGAGATCCTGTACAGCGGCAACTGTGGCACAGAGGTAGTATGGACCCTGAACGATGAGGGTGTGCTGACGGTTTCCGGCAGCGGTGATATGGTTTTTGCCAACTATGGAGAGGCTCCGTGGCGTTCCTATGCCAATCAAATTCAGAAAGTTGTCGTAACGGAGGGCGTGACATCGGTGGCACCTTGTGCTTTCCAAAACGCACCGCGTTTGACAGAAGCCGAGATTGCCGGATCCGTTTCCGTACTGGGGTCCGATGCGTTCTGGAACTGTGTTGCCCTGTCTTCCGTGACCCTCGGCGAAGGAATTCAGGAGCTGGGAACCTACGCTTTTACAAGCTGCGAAAGCTTGCGATCCCTCACACTTCCAGCTTCCGTGACGCTGTTGGGCGACAGTGCGTTCTTTAACTGCGAAGCCCTGGAGGAGGTCATCTTCCTGGGCAATGCCCCCGCCTTTGGCAGTGATGTATTCCGCTGGGATGTGCTTACGGCATATTACCCCGTGGGCAATGATACCTGGACGGCGGAAGTCCGGCTGGATTACGGCGGAGATGTCACCTGGGTCAGCACCTGCGTGGGGGAGCATACCTGGAGCGGCTGGGGTGTTTCGTCTGCGCCTACCTGTACCATGGAAGGCCGGGAAACCCGATTCTGCATGACCTGCTTCCGCCATGAGGAACGGGTCATTCCAAGCCAGGACCACATCTGGAGTGATTGGGAGCCTGTTACAGAAGGCCGGTTCCGGGTGTGTGAGGCGTGTGCCGCGGAGGAATATTCCTTCGACACGCCCCGGATCAGCCATAATATCGGCGATATTGCGTACCCATATATGGGTGAGATCGATGGGACATACTATCTGTTCTATCGCCGCTGGGCTACTACGGTCAAGTCTACCCTCGTTCCGGAAAACGGCGGCTACACCCGGGTGGAGTATATTGATGGCCTTTTGATCATAGAAACCTACGACGCGGACCTGAATTTCGTTTCCTGCCGGGGTATTACCACGGAACTGCCCATTTACGGCGGTGTCTACCTGGGGGAGGGCTACAATTTTGTGGCCTCCGGGCAGGAGAATATGGAGGAGGACAATCAAAAGGAAGTCATCCGCATCACCCGGTACACCAAGGACTGGGTCCGCATCGATGATGCCAATCTCTACGGCGGCTTTACCACGGTGCCCTTCGATGCCGGTACCCTTCGCTTCGCCCGCTGCGGGGATATGCTCTACGTCCGCACCTGCCATGAGATGTACACCTCCAGTGACGGTCTGAATCACCAGGCCAACATAAACCTGAGCATCCACATCCCCACCATGGAAATCACCGACGGCAATTATACGGTGTCCAACCACAGTGCCGGTTATGTGAGCCATTCCTTCAACCAGTTCGTTCTGGTGGATGGGGAGGACTATATTGCCGTGGACCACGGCGATGCCTATCCCCGGGCGGTGGTCATGTTCCGGGTTCGGGGCGGTGCCGGAATTCCTGTGTTCCCCTATTCCCGGGAGGAGATCAATGTGCTGCCGATTGCTGAAACAACGGGGCATTACAACGATACCGGCGTCGGTGTGGGCGGTGTGGTCGCTTCCTCCACCCACTATATTGTGGTGGGAAACTCGGTGGACCAGTCCGGGCCCAGCGATCAGCGAAGCGAACCCCGGAATATCTTTGTTACGGTTACTCCGAAGGATGCTTTCACAGAAGCGGCTACCCAGGTCATCTGGCTGACGGACTATGACGCCCAGGACGGTGTGGCGCTGACGCCGCCCCATATTGTTCAGGTGGATACGGATCGGTTCCTGGTGATCTGGATGGAAAATATTTCCCTCCACCACTGCTATCTGAATGGCAAGGGCGAAGTGGAAGGCCCGATCTATGAGAATCCCGGTGCCCTGTCCGACTGCGTGCCCGTGCTGGACGGTGACGGGGTGCTGTGGTATGTCACAGGAGAAATCTGGGGCGATTATTGGGAAGATGAAGGCACACTGCCGGTGTTCTACCGCATCGATCTGTCTGCCCCGGGCGTGGTTCGGCGGGCCAATTGCTACCATGAGTATGAATCCGCGGTCACGGACCCCACCTGCACGGAGCCGGGCTGCACCACCCATACCTGTATCCTCTGCGGCCACAGCTATACGGACACGCCGACGGAGCCGCTGGGCCACCGCTGGGGTGACTGGATAATTGTCACCGCCCCCACCCTGGAGACACCCGGCGAAAAATGCCGGGAATGTACTGCCTGTGGGCTGGAGGAAAGGGAAACAATGCCGGTGCTGGAGTTTATCTACGGCGATACCAACGGCGACGGTTCTGTCAATGGCAAGGATCTGATCCTCCTGCGGCAGAGTCTGGCGGGCTGGGATGTGACCCTGGATGAAGCTGCCGCGGACTGCAACGGCGACGCTGCCATCAACGGCAAAGACCTGATCCTGCTGCGCCAGTATCTGGCGGGCTGGGATGTGACCCTTGGTCCAACGGAATAATTAGAACAGCCGGAGCGGAAGCTCCGGCTGTTTCCTTTCCCTGGTACGATTACAAATATTTGAAAAACAGGAAATAATTATTGACTTTCGATAATTTGTGTGCTATGGTAATGCCAACGGAGGTGTTAATTATGAATCATTCCTTTTTATCGGCCCGGGTAACCCTGTGGGTCAACCGGGGAATCATGGCGGCCCTGGCGGTGCTCATGCCCCTGATGCCCGGCTTTACGGGCTGGCTTGTGGAGGTCCGGCCTCTGACCGACGCGGCGGGTACGGCGATCCTGACGGCCTTTTATTGCTGCTGTGTGCCTGTGACCCTGGCCTTGCTGCGGCTGGATGGGCTCATGCGGAATATTCTGGCGGGGGATGTGTTTGTCCATGCCAATGTGAATCATATCCGGCTGATTCGCTGGTGCTGCCTGGCGGTGAGCCTGATCTGCCTGCCCGCGGCGTATTTCTACCTTCCTCTGATTTTTATGGCGGTGATCATGGCCTTCCTGAGCCTGGTGGTCAATGTGGTGTCCCAGGTCATGAAGGCGGCTGTGGCGATCCGGGAAGAGAACGACTTGACAGTGTGAGGTGCGTATGGCGATCATTGTGAATTTGGATATGATGCTGGCCAAGCGGAAGATGACCTCCCAGGAGCTGGCCAGCCGCATCGGCCTGACCCCGGCGAATCTGAGCATCCTGAAAACCGGCAAGGCCAAGGCTGTGCGCATGAGCACCCTGGATGCCATCTGCCGGGAGCTTCAGTGCCAGCCCGGGGACCTGCTGGAATTCGTGGAGGACGCGGACCCCTGGAAGCGGTGAAGATGATGAGGAACCTGGTTTTGCTCATTCTGGCGGTTGTTTTGGCAATTACCGCGGTTACGGTGGGGCTGCCCCTGTTTGCTATTGGTTGTGAGAACTTGTTGGTCAAGTGGGAAATACAAAATCCCTATGTTGACGAAGGGTTTTCCGATTGGAATGCGATTCTTCTTTCTGATTGTGGAGTTATGATGATTCCCTCAGAGTGGACGTGTCGGGAACAGGAGGATATCTTCTACCTTTATGATGAGACTGGAGATTTGTGGGCCGCGGGTGCGGCAATAGGCGGGGCAGGGGACCGGTTCGGTTCCATGAAACAATTGTTGGAATCCCTGGAGGATACTCGAATTTTGGAAATTGAAACAGAAGCCATTGTGCCTTTTTCGATGATGGATGGCTCTTCCGCCGTCCGAATTGTTGTCCGAGGAAGCGGCGTGGAGATAACCCGGGATTGTATGCGGCTGTTTATCAGCACGGAGCGGGAATTTCTTTGGATTCTGATAAATGATATTGCTGGAGATGATGGACAGTACGATTTGACAGAAGCCATGGTGTATTCCTATGCATTTGGACGGAGGGATATCAAGTGAGAAGAATAAGAAGAATTGTGCTTAGTGTGTTACTCCTGACGATGTCTCTTGCTTCGTGCAAAGCACTGGAAAACGAAGTGGTTGCGTCGCTGGGAGTATACGAGAGCCGTGAATTCTATACCTCGGGTGGCTTCCAGGACTTTACGGATTATGCGAAATACTATTTCGGTTCTGCGGAAGTAGTCAACAATGTGTATTTTACCAAGGTTCGGGAAAGGGACTTTGCGGAGCTGAACAGGCTTTTGGATAATTTCGAAAGTTGGATTCAGATTATTCGGAGGGACGATCAGACAAGTTCGGTTGTAGTCAATTATGACTTTGAACGAAAGATCATTGACCTGGAGGATTACATTTATGTGGAATCCGAGGAACACACCTGGCCTGACGGACATATATCTCTGGTCAACTATAATGTATATATTTTTGATTGGCAAACCCAAGTTCTATACTATTTTCACAACAATATCTAATGCAAAATGAGGAGGGCAAAATGAAAACAAAAGTATTTTCTGTGACAACGGCCATTGTAATCGTTTTGGCTCTTATCTGCACCGGGATTTGTGCCTGGCAGACGGTTCTGCTGCTTTCGCATCAGGCTGCCTTTGCTGCCGATCACCCGGACTATATTCCCCATAGCTGGTATCTGCTGGCCTTGCTGGCGGCTCCGGCAGTGCTGGCCGGAGGGGAGTTGGTGCTGCGGCGGAAGGGAAGCCCGGTGCTGCGGGGTGCCCTGTCCGTTCTGATGCTGGTGCCGGAAGTGTTGGCTCTGAGGGCTGCGGCGGACCAGCACTACAATCTGGGTATGCTGGTCAGCGACTATGGCATCCGGATTCCCTTCGAGGGCGGTTGGGCACTGCTGATTCTGACGGCCGCGCTCCTGATCGCCACGGCGGTCCAACTGTTGACTGTAATTATTTCCGTTGTGACCGGGAAGGGGAGTGCCGCATGATCACCATGCTGATCTCCCTGGGCTATGTGACCGGGGCGGAGGTGGGCCTGCTGGGCTGGGCGGTTTGCGCCTCGATGTATTTTGGGATGTGTCTGGCTTTTGCCGCAAACCGTACACCCCAGGGATTTCACAGAATATGGGATTACTTTTTGGTGGCGGAGCTGCTGGTGGACCTGAGCTGGTGCCTGCTGTACTATTTCCCGGAGGGATACCGGAATATGGGCCTGGGCGGTATTGCGGGAGCCCTGCTGTGGCCCGCTGTTCTGCTGGCAGCCGGGGCCATTGCCACGGCGAAGAACCGGGCGGAGTAAGGAGAAACGCAAATGGAAGATCAAAACTATGAAAATATTTCTCATCCGGATATCGATGGATTTCCCATCGGCCTAAAGGAAGCGGTGTTCGGACCCGTAAGCCTGATTTTGGGCTTGCTGACTGCCAATTGCCTCCTGTTCGGCGGTGCCAATTTGGGCTTTGCCCTGGCAATGCTGGGGAATTTGGCGGTGGCGGCCGGATATCTGCGGTGGTCCGGCCATAAAGGAAACTGGTACAGCCGGGTGCTGCTGATTCTCTCCGCATTGATTATTCCCGGCTTTGTCCGGAGCGATGACGGCTTTGTAAAGTTTGTGCTGCTGGGTTTCCTGTTCGTGAGCTTGAATCTGGGTCTTGTGACCATGGCGGGGCGGAATCTTTGGAATCCGGCCGGGGTCCGATCTCTGCTGGACCCCTTCCGGGGCCTGTTTGGTCTTGGCTTCGGCAAGCTGGGTGCCAGCTTCCGGGGTGTTCGCCGGAGCTTTACCGACGGAAGCCCCGCCGCCCGGAATACGGGGGCGGTGATCCTGGGTCTGGCCATTGCCGTGCCGGTGCTGGCGGTGATGATCCCGCTGCTGATGAAGGCCGATGCGGCCTTTGAGGGCCTGCTGGACCTGCTGCCGGAGTTTAACGGAAACGAAGTGCTGACCACCGTGGTCTTTGGCGGTTTTTGGGGCTGCGTCCTGTTCACCCGAGGCTTGGCCCTGAACCACTGCGTGTCCGGGGGGATGGCCCCGGCATCGGACAAAAAGGGTGTTAATCCGCTCACCGTGAACACGGCTCTGTTTTCCGTGTGTGCCCTGTATGTGGTGTACTTGCTGAGCCAACTGGCTTATTTTGTGGGTGGGTTCTCCGGGATCCTGCCTGAGGGCTATAGCCTGGCCCAGTATGCCCGCCGGGGCTTCTTTGAAATGGCCTGGCTGTGTGCTATCAACCTTCTGGTTATGATCCTGGGCATTTCCCTGGCCCGGAAGCGGGAAGGGAAGCGGCCCCTGTCGACCCGGCTGGCCTGCCTGTTTTTGGGTCTGGTGACCCTGTTCTTTGTGGCGGCTTCCGGGGCCAAGATGGTCATGTACATCGGGGCCTATGGCATGACCCGGCTGCGGGTGCTAACTATGGTGATCGTGGCCTTCCTGGGCCTGACCACGGCGGTGGTGAGCCTGTGGCTGTTTCTGCCCCGGCTGCCCTATATGCAGGTGGTCATGATCACGGCGTTGCTCATGGGCGGAGCGGTGCTGTGGACCGATGTGGACACCCTGGTGGCGGGCTACAATGTGGAAGCCTACCTGTCCGGCTCCCTGGAAACAGTGGATGTGTATTACCTCAGCGGCCTGGGTTCCGGCGCGGTGCCCCAGATTGCCCGGCTGGCATCGGATGCCCCGGATCAGGAGATCCGGGAATCGGCGGCTCTGGTGCTGGAAGGCCGCTGGGTTGGGGCAGAAGACCTGCGGGGCTGGAATTATACGGACCACACAGCCCGGGAATACCTGCCCGGGGAACCGGAAGACATGACATACGACAGCGATTTGCCTGGTGAGGAATAACCCCAGCCGCCCCGGCTTCCCGGGGCGGCTGATGCATTATGAAGGGAAATTGCAGTTTAGCGTAATATGTCCGCGTAGGGGGCGACCCT
The DNA here is from genome assembly GCA_017501695.1 of Oscillospiraceae bacterium. GTDB lineage: Bacteria > Bacillota > Clostridia > Oscillospirales > Oscillospiraceae > Faecousia. The sequence continues at coordinate 104 of JAFVWL010000072.1, read as the reverse complement.
TGCGGTCGCCCGGCGGCGAAGCCGCCTCGGCCCCCGCTTTTCAAGAGGGGGCTGGCAAAAATCGGCTCTTCGGAACCGATTTTTGACTGGGGGAGTTCTTTTTT
>JAFVWL010000013.1 GCA_017501695.1 Oscillospiraceae bacterium | reverse complement strand
TTGGGCAGAAGATTTCGGCTCAGAAAAAGTTTTGAAAACGGCAGAATACTTTGTGTATTGTGGCGTTTTCAAAACGCATTTATGGGGCGAAAGATTCGCCCAAAGCCCAAAAGGGGAGTTTTTAGAGGTGCCCTTTTATTAATTTTACTTTTTCCGCTAAAGAACCCCGGGAACCTAAGTTCCCGGGGGGTGAATTCAAATATGTTCCTCCAGCCAGTGGCGCATGGACAGTCGGCCTTCCTCGCTCATGGGAAAGGACTCCTTCCCTTCCATTTCGCTTTTCTCGTAGCAGTAGGGTCCGTGCCAGTATTCCACCTCAATGAAGCTCTGTTCAAAATCCACTTCCTTGGGCGTGGCCATGGTCACCTTGGGAACCGCCCGGAACCGGAAGTCTCCGGCGGAGCCGGTGAAGGGGTTCTTCATGGCAAACCAGTGAAGGGTGGGCAGATAGATTTCCATTCCGGATCACTCCTGCATCAGCGCTTCCATCTCATCCAGCAGTTCGCCAAAGAGCTTCAGCGCGTCGTTTACGGGAGCGGGATCGGTCATATCCACACCGGCACCCTTCAGCAGATCGATAGGACTCTTGGAGCAGCCGCCGCAGAGGAAGCCCAGGTAATCCTGCAATTCCTTCTCGCCGCCGCCCAGGACCTTCCGGGACAGGGCAATGGCCGCGGAATAGCCGGTGGCGTACTGGAACACATAGTAGTTGTAGTAGAAATGAGGAATCCGGGCCCATTCCATGGCGATCTCATCGTCCACCACCATATCGGGACCGTAGTACAGCTCATTGAGCCGCTTGTACTCGGCACAGAGCACGTCGGCGGTGAGAGTCTTGCCCTCCTGGACCATGCGGCCGATGTTCAGCTCGAACTCCGCGAACATGGTCTGGCGGTAGATGGTGCCCTTGAACTGGTCCAGGAAATGGTTGATCAGATAAGCCCGTTCCTTCTTGTCCGTAGTCTTGCTCAGCAGGTGTTCCATGAGCAGAGCCTCGTTGAAGGTAGAAGCCACTTCTGCCACAAAGATCACATAGTTGGCATCAATGGGGTTCTGGGTCTTGTTGGAATAGTAGGAGTGGAGAGCGTGACCCATCTCATGGGCCAGGGTGAACTGGCTGCTGAGCGTACCGGTATGGTTCAGCAGCACAAAGGGATGGACGGCGGCACCGGCGGAGTAGGCACCGCTGCGCTTGCCCACATTGGGATATACATCGATCCAGCGGTTGTCGAAGCCCTCCTTCAGAACCTTGCGGTAGTCCTCGCCAAGAGGTGCCAGGGCATCATAGACCGTCCGCTTCGCCTCGTCAATGGGACATTCCTTATCCACATCCGCAACCAGGGGGGTATACACATCGTAGAAGTGCAGCTCGTCCAGGCCCAGGAGCTTCTTACGCAGGCGGACATAGCGGTGCATCTTGTCCAGGTTCTGGTGAACGGCCTCGATGAGGTTCAGATACACAGAGGTAGGCACATTGGTCCGGTCCAGAGCCGCCTCAAAGGCGGAGTCATACTTCCTGGCCTGGGCATAGAACTTGAGCTGCTTGTTCTGGGCGTTCAGCAGACCAGCAGCGGTGTTCTTGAAATTGCTGAAGCTGTGATACAGGTTTTCATAGGCGCTCTGACGCAGGGCCCGGTCGGGGCTTTCCTCCAGGGAAACGAAGTTGCCCTGAGCCAGGGGGTGCTTGTTGCCCTGAGAATCCACGGCATCGGGGAAGGTCATGTCGGCGTTGGCAAACATACCGTAGATATTGGAGGGAGCCCCGGTCACGTCACCGGCGGCAGCCAGCAGTTTTTCCTCGGCAGCGGACAGGGTATGGGCCTTGCGGCGGCGCATATTGGTCAGGTAGCGGCGGTAGCGCTCCAGACCTGGGCAAGCGGCATAGAAGCCCTCCAGCGTCTCATCGGGGATAGCCATGATCTCCGGGGTCTCGAAGCTGCAGGCAGCGCCCATGGCCACCATGGCGCTGTAGAACTTGCCGGACATGGCCTGGTATTTGGGATCCCGGGTGTCCACATCGGCTCTTCGGGAAACGTAGTTGCCCAGCAGAGAAGCCTTCTCGTCCACCTGCTCCATCATGGTCAGGTAAGCGCACAGCGTCTCGCCGCTTTCACCCAAACGTCCGACAAAGGCAGCCAGGGCCGCCTGGTCGGCAGGGATCGTCGCCAGCTCCTGCTCCCAGGCTTCGTCAGTGGGGTACAGATCCTCAACAGCCCAGGTATCCTCCACGGGAATCTCATGGCGCTGACGGATCTTCTTGGTTTCAGACATAGGAATTACCTCCTGTAATGGATTTTTGTTATTATACCAGATACATTCCCAAAAAGCAACAGAAAGACACTCCCTAGGCGGGAGTGTCCTTCCTGAAGAATTCTTGTGTTTTCTTAAGAATATCAGGTCCTACAAGAAGCAGGACTCCCAGGGCGATGACTGCAAAATCCGTATTCACCAGCCACCACAGATGATTGCCCATAATATATCCCAACACACCGCGGAATTCCACGCCGTCCACACAGTAAACATGGGGTGCGATGGCACTCATGATTCCCAGGGCAAAGAAGGTCAGGATTCCAAGCACAATCATCAGGATCCCCAAAATCTGCCACGGTGTCACCAAGGGGCGAACAGCTTCCGGGACGGAAGCCGGGGCAGAATCGGAATTCCCCAATTCCCCTTCCCCGGCATAACGGTCCCGGAGCAGATAGTCCGCAGAAACTCCAAACAGGTCACAGATATCCACGATCTTGTCCGCGTCGGGCTTGGCGGAGCCCGCTTCCCATCGGGAAACGGCCTGGCGGGATACCCCCACCCGGTCCGCCATTTCCTCCTGGCTCCAACCCCGTGCCTTGCGTAAATTCAGAATTTTGTCTCCAATCGTCATAGGAGCACCTCCCTTTCACGGGAATATGGTACATTGTTTGCTGATGATCCGCCACCAACCGCATAAAACATTTCCGCAACCAAATGTAACATTACCTTTTGTTGCGAATTTTCATTTTTCCACGGGATTGCCACGGCCCTTCGAGCCTCGCAATGACGGTTGGATATTCATCAGAACAAGCTAACCTGGCTGGTATCGGGCAGGTCGCCGAAGGCACCGGCATCCTTGAGCATCTGCAAGTGGGTCTTGGAGACCTTGGGGCAGGCGGCGGAGAACTCCTCGATGGACAGGAAGGATTTGCCCTGGCGGCCTTCCATAATGTCCCAGGCGGCGCTTTCGCCCAGGCCGGAGATAGCCACGAAGGGCGGCAGGATCTTACCGTCCTTGATCAGGAATTTGGTAGCATGGCTTTCGTAAATGTCGATGGGCGCGAATTCAAAGCCCCGGAGGTAGAATTCGTAGACCACTTCCAGGGTGGTCAGCAGATCTTCATCCTTGGCGGTGGCATCCTCATTGCTGTCGATGCTGTCGATGTTTTCCAGCACCGCCTCCATGCCGCCGGTCATGAGCACCGCGTCAAAGCCGCCCTTCTGACTCCGGCGGTAGAAATAGGCCGCGTAAAACGCCAGGGGGTGATAGACCTTGAACCAGGCAATGCGGAAGGCCATCATACAATAAGCCACCGCATGGGCCTTGGGGAAGAGATATTTGATCTTCTTGCAGGAGCCGATGTACCAGTCCGGCACACCGGCAGCCACCATTTCCTCCTCCGCGCCGGGAGGCAGTCCCCTGCCCTTACGGACGGATTCCATGATCTTAAAGGCCCGCTTATCCGGCATACCGCAGGAGATCAGGTAGAGCATGATATCGTCACGGGCACCGATGGTCTGGTCCACCGTGGCGGTCTTGGAGTTGATCAGGTCCTTGGCGTTGCCCAGCCACACGTCAGTGCCGTGGGTATAGCCGCAGATCCGCACCAGGAAGTCGAACTTCTCCGGCAGAGTATCCAACAGAACACCCCGGGTGAACCGGGTGTTGAATTCAGGGACACCCACTGCTCCCGTAGGTCCGAGGATCTTGTCATTCTCATAGCCCAGGATCTTGGAGGACGTGAAAATGGACATGGTGCCCTTATCGTCCAGGGGGATGGTTTTGGCGTCCACTCCGGTCATATCCTCCATCATACGGATCATAGTGGGGTCATCATGGCCCAGCATATCCAGCTTCAGCAGGTTCTCCTCCATGGAGTGGTATTCAAAATGGGTGGTGATTTGGTCGGAATTGGGATCATCCGCCGGATGCTGAACCGGGCAGAAGTCCCAGATATCATTCTCCTGGGGAATAACCACCAGACCGCCGGGGTGCTGGCCCGTGGTTCGGCGTACACCCACACAGCCCGCCGCCAGACGGTTCTTCTCCGCGGCGGAAGCAGTCTTACTCCGCTCTTCCAGATACTTTTTCACGTATCCGAAGGCCGTTTTCTCCGCCACCGTACCGATAGTTCCTGCACGGAACACATGGGAGGAACCGAACATGGAAATACAATATTTGTGCGCTTCCGCCTGGTATTCGCCGGAGAAGTTCAGGTCGATATCCGGCACCTTGTCGCCGCCGAAGCCCAGGAAGGTCTCGAAGGGGATGTTGAAGCCGTCTTTCTCCAGCCGGGTGCCGCAGATAGGGCAATCGGCATCGGGCAGGTCCGCGCCGCAGTTATACTCCTTGGGTACATCCAGAATGGTATGCTTGCAGTCCGGATTGGGACAGCGGTAATGGGGCGGGAAGGAATTCACTTCCGTAATGCCGGACATGAAGGCCACGATGGACGAACCCACGGAGCCACGGGAGCCAACCAGGTAGCCGTTTTCCAGAGAATTCTGGACCAACCGCTGGGCGGACATATAAATCACGTCATAATGGCAGGAAATGATGTCATGCAGCTCCGTTTCCACACGCTTGACAAACAGCTCCGGAGGATTGTCGCCGTAAAGCCGATGGAGCTTGCCGTAGACCAGAGATTTCAGGTCCTCCACGGAATTCTCGATCTTGGGTGCGAACAGATTATGGGGAACAGGACGGATGGTCTCACACATATCCGCAATGCGGTTAGGATTGGTCACCACCACCTCGTAAGCCTTTTCCTGACCCAGATAGGAGAACTCCTCCAGCATTTCATCGGTGGTCCGGAAATACAGGGGGTTGGGCTTGTCCGCGTCGTCAAATCCCTTGGTTGCCAGCAGAATGTGCCGGAAAATTTCATCCTCCGGGTTCAGGAAGTGCACGTCACCGGTGGCAACCACAGGCTTGCCCAATTCTTCGCCCAATCGGACCACGGTACGGTTGAAGTTCCGCAATTCCTCTTCATCGGCGGCCATGCCCTTTTCCAACATGAACCGGTTATTGGCCAAGGGCTGGATCTCCAGGAAATCATAGAAGGATGCCAGCCGCTTCAGCTCATCATCGCTCTTTTTGTCCAGGATAGCCTGGAACAGTTCGCCGGCCTCACAGGCAGTACCAATAATCAGACCCTCCCGGAGCCGCAGCAGTTCGGACTTGGGGATCCGGGGCACCCGCTTGAAGTATTTCAGGTTGGACAGGGAGATCAGCTCGTACAGATTCCGCAGGCCCAACTGATTCTTGGCGAACAGGACGATATGCCGGGCCTTCCGGTCCTTGATATGGCCCTGGGACCGCAGACCCATCATGGCGGGATTCACCGCCTGAAGCGTATGGACATTGTGCTCCTCTTCCAGCATGGTCAGGAACCGGGCGAAGATCATACCGCAGGTCACCGCGTCGTCAGCAGCCCGGTGGTGGGTAAAGTCCGGCAGGCTCAGAGCGTTGGACACCACATCCAGCTTGAATTTGCTCAGGTGGGGCATCAGGTTCTGAGCCAGGATCAGGGTATCCGCAGAGGTAAGGGCATAGGAATAGCCCAGCCGCTCGCAGGCGATGCGGATAAAGCCCGTGTCAAAGTCGGCGTTGTGGGCAACTACCACCCGGTCCCCCACGAATTCCAGGAATTTGGGCAGAATTTCTTCAATGCCGGGGGCTCCCAGGAGCATACTGTCGTCAATGCCTGTCAGTTCCACGATCTTCTTGTCCAGTTTCCTGCCCGGATCCACAAAGGTTTGGAAACGATCCACTTCCTGACCGTTTTTGATGATAACCGCGCCTATTTCGATAATCTGGTCGTTGACCGAGGACAGGCCCGTGGTTTCCAGGTCGAAAGCCACGAATTCCTCATCAAAGGCCATTTCCCGGGTTCCGTGGACCACGATCCGGTCATCCACGTCATTGACGTAGTAGCCTTCACAGCCATAAAGGATTTTAATGGTTTCGTCCGTACCGCCGATTTTGGGTGCTCCCTTCCAGTCCTCCACCACATGAAGGGCATCCGTAAAGGACTGGCAGCAGCCATGGTCCGTAATGGCTATGGCCTTATGGCCCCAGGCCGCGGCCTGCTTGATGGCCGCCTTGGTAGAAGTCAGGGCATCCATATTGCTCATGGTGGTATGCAGATGCAGCTCCACCCGCTTTTCGCCCTGGGCCGTATCCTTCCGCTTGGGCATGGTTCCGGTGGTGATGGAGAAGGGCTTCAGAATCATTTCATTGTCAAAATTGTTGACCATGAGCTTACCCTGGACCCGAAGGACGGAGCCGACCTTTACCGCGTCCAGGATTGGCTTTGCCTCCCCCGCCTCCATAAACCGGTTGATCCGGATGGAACCGTAATTGTCGGTCATGTCAAAATTGATGACCCAGGCATTGCGCTTTTTCAGTTCCTTATGCTCCACGGAGAACACCTTGCCCTCCACGATAACGCTGCCCATATCCAGGGTCAGATCCTTCATGGGGCTGGTCTTTCCCTTAAAGGGTTTGCCGTAGATCATATCGGATTCCTGAGGCTTGGGGGGCTTTTTCTCCTGAGAAGTGAAGCTGGGCGCCTGGATAATGGCGGCGCTGCGCATTTTCTCCATGTGCTCAAAGAGAGCCTTGCCTTCCAGGGTATTGCCCGCCTGGATGACGATCTCCACATCCGTGGCAAACTGCTCCCGCAAATACCGGCGGACGAAGGGAACCGATTCCTCCAGCTCCCGCTTGCCATTGCCCACCAATTGGATGGTCAGGCGTTTCCCCTCCCAGCTCCATTGGGCACCGGCCAGGGAACCCCGGTTCATGGAATTGTCCAGAACGAACAGATCCATCAGTTCCTCCGGCTCCATTTGACTGATCAGGTGGTCCGGGAACACGGCGTGGATAAACAGATCCCGCAGACCGTAGCTTTCCCCGATCTCCTCGGCAATGGCATCCAGCTTCCGGCTGGGAACATAGGAATCCAGCTCCACCAGCACATTGACCATACCCTGCTCCGCGTCAATATCCGCAGTCAAAATCACCGCCTGTTTCAGGATCGCTTCCACATCCTCAGGCGGTTCATAATCGGCAAACATTTTCAACAAATTGATTCTCTTACTCATAGTACCCTCAAAGCAATACCGCCACCGGGATCGGGCCAGGGGTCCGGTCCCGGTGACAGCGGTTCGTCACATTTTTTCAATTCTCTCCAGCAGGGCGGTCAGAAGCTGATCGTAAGGCAGCTTTTCAACCTCCACACCCTTTTCAAAAATGGTACCCCAGCCATCGCCGCCGGCGATGCCGATATCTGCCTCCCGGGCTTCGCCGGGGCCGTTGACCACACAGCCCATGACCGCCACGGTAATGGGCTTTTGGCAGTTTTTCAGGGCTTCATCCACCTGATTCACCAGGCCGATCAGGTCAATGCGGGTCCGGCCGCAGGTGGGACAGGAAATAATATTGACGCCTTCCTTCCGAAGGCCGGCGGCTTTCAGGATATCCTTGGCAGCGTAGACCTCCTCCACCGGATCATCCGTCAGGCTCACCCGGATTGTATCACCGATGCCGTCCAATAAAAGGGCCCCAATGCCCATGGCGGATTTGATCAGGCCCTGACGAACCGGGCCGGTCTCCGTGACACCGATATGCAGAGGGTAATCGCAGCGGCTGCGGAACAGCCGGGCCGCAGCCACCATGGTGGGCACCGTGGAGGACTTCATGGACACGCAGGTATCATAAAAGCCTTGTTTTTCCAGCAGCTCCAGATGCTGGAAAGCGCTTTCCACCAGAGCTTCCGCCGTAGGGTGGCCGTACTTTTCCAGCAGCTTCTTGTCCAGGCTTCCGCCGTTGACACCGATGCGGATAGGGATGCGCTTTTCTTTGCACATATCCACCACAGCCTTAACCCGGTCCTCCCCGCCGATGTTGCCGGGGTTGATCCGGATCTTGGCGGCACCGCCCTCAGCGGCAGCCAGGGCCAGCTTATAATCGAAATGGATATCCGCAACCAGGGGCAGGGGGCTTTCCTTGCAGATTTGGGCAAAGCCCCGGGCGGCTTCCATATTGGGCACCGCCAGCCGGACGATCTGGCATCCGGCAGCCTGAAGGGCCCGGATCTGGGCCAGGGAACCTTCCACATCGGTGGTTTTGGTATTCAGCATGGACTGAATGGCCACCGGGGCTCCGCCGCCGATAGGTACTCCGCCCACATGGATCTGTTTTGTCATCCTATCACCCCATGATCAGCACAAATACATCCTTAAACATAATAACACCCATGAGCAGGAGCAGCAGCACCATACCAACGCCGTGGATGATGCCCTCGTACTTGGGATCCAGTTCCTTCTTGGTCACGGCGGTATAAGCCGTGGAGATCAGCAGGCCAACTACCCGTCCACCATCCAGGGCAGGAATCGGCAGCAGGTTCATGATCGCCAGATTGATTCCCAGGAAACCGCCGAAATAAAGAATGTTCATCACCGCATCCAGAACCGACGGAGCCTGGGAAGCCACATCGCTCATGATAGAAACGATACCCACGGGCCCGGACATATCCTGAATGCCAGCCTGACCGGTAAAGATCATCTGCAGGCTCAGCCGGACGTTGCGCACCGTGTCCACCGTATGCCGCCAAACGTAATCCAGCTTTCCGACGAAATCCAGCTTCTGAGTCGCGCCGTAGGTAAAGCCGTAATGACTATAGGTTTCGCCGTTCTCGTCCGTATGGGAGTGGGGCACCAGAGCACCCTTCAGGGTGATCTCCTGGCCGTCCCGCAGGACCACCACATCATGGACCTGCCGGGCGCTGACGGTCAGCAGAGTATCCACATCGCTGTGTACATAGATGGTTTCCCCATCGATGGACAAGAATTCATCCCCCACCTGAAGGCCGCCGGGGCCGTTGATGGTGGTACAGTCCGTAAAGGACTGGATCTGGGGCACCAGCTTCTGCTGGGCGGGCAGGAACACAATGCAGAAAATCAGAACACCGGCCACAAAATTCATGGCCGCGCCGGCCACCAGGATGATGAGCCGCTTCCACCAGGCCGCTTTCTGGAAAGAGCGGGGGTTATCCGTTTCCTCATCCTCGCCCTCCATGGCGCAGTAGCCGCCCACGGGAATACAGCGGATGGCGTACAGGGTCTCCCCCACCTGCTTTTTCCAGATGGCAGGGCCCATAAACAGGGAAAATTCATTGACCTGGACACCGGACAGCTTTGCCGCCGCAAAATGACCAAGTTCGTGAATAAAAATCAGGAAACTGAAAATCAGAATCGCAAAAAGAATAAACATAGGGTGCCTCGCTTATGGTTTGAAATTCTTGACTGCCTGCCGTGCCAGACGGTCCGTCTCCAGGATTTCGTCCAGGGTAGGATTGGGGATAAAGGGAACCGCGTCCACAGCCTGGGATACCAGGTCATAGATATCGTAGAATCCGATCTCATCCCGCAGGAACATGGCTACCGCTTCTTCATTGGCTCCGTTCATGGCGGCGCATGCGCTGCCGCCCTTCCGGGCGCAGTCCATAGCCAATTTCAGGCAGGGAAACGCTTCCAGATCCGGAGCTGTAAAGGTCAGCGGTCCGCATTTCAGCAGATCCAGAGGATCCACTACACAGGCAGTCCGCTCCGGATAGGTCATGGCAAGCTGAATGGGCAACCGCATATCCGGCGCGCCCATCTGGGCCATCACCGCGCCGTCCACAAATTCCACCATGGAATGGACGATGCTCTGCCGATGGATCACCACATCCACCCGGTCCAGGGGCATCTCATACAGCCGCATGGCTTCGATGACCTCCAGGCCTTTGTTCATCAGGGTGGCGCAGTCGATGGTGATTTTGGCACCCATTTTCCAGTTGGGATGCTTCAAAGCATCGGCCCGGGTGACACGCTTCAGTTCTTCTGGCTTCATGCCGAAGAACGGTCCGCCGGAACAGGTCAGGATCAGCCGCTTGATTTCCCGTTTCTCTCCGCTGCCCATGAGGCACTGGAAAATGGCGGAATGCTCCGAATCCACGGGAATGATCTCCACGCCGTACTTTTTGGCCTCGGTCATCACCAGCTCACCGGCACAGACCATGGTCTCCTTGTTGGCAAGGCCGATGCGCTTGCCGGCCCGGATAGCTGCCAGGGTGGGCTTCAGCCCCAGCATGCCCACCACCGCGGTAATGACACAGTCGGCCTCCGGGATCGTGGCGGCTTCCAGAAGTCCTTCCTCTCCCCAGGCGACCCGGGTGGGAAGGCCGCTGATCTGTTCTTTCAGGGCTGCCGCGGCTTCCTCCGTAGCCATCACCGCCAAGGTGGGGCGAAACTCATGACACTGCTGGGCCATTCGGTCCACGCTGGTGCCCGCGGCAAGAGCCGCCACCGGGATCCCCAGATGGCGGGCAATATCCAGGCTCTGGCGGCCGATGGAGCCGGTGGAGCCGAGAATGGAGATGCTCTTGACCATGGCCTTACCTCACAAAGGGCAGCAGGATCAGCAGCGCTTCCGTCAGGGGGGCCACGATGACCAGGGAATCAAACCGGTCCAGGATACCGCCGTGACCGGGAAAAATGCTGCCATAGTCCTTCAGGCCGGTCTGCCGCTTGATGACGGAGAAGCACAGGTCGCCGAAGGTGGCTCCCAGAGCTCCGATCAGTCCGTACACAACAGCCACCAGATAATTGACGTTCTGCCGGAATCCAACCTGCAGGATCAGAGCATAGATGACCATGCTGGCCATGCCGGTAAGGATGCCGCCCACCAGGCCCTCGACGGTCTTCTTGGGGCTCAAAACAGGGGCCATTTTATGCTTGCCGAAAAACTTTCCCGCGAAATAGGCACCGGAATCGGGCATCAGGGCCATAACGAAGGGCATCATAATAAAATAACGGCCCATCCGGGTGTTATGGATCCGGACAATGCTGCTGAGCAGGAAGGGAATCAGTACGCCCGCAACAAGAGACATTCCCAGCATCTCCGGGGTGATCTTGATGTGGTCACGCATCATCTCCGCAAAGAGCAGAGACACAAAGGCCACCAGGCCCAGCAGGCCCCAGGCATACTCCATGCCGAAGTGGCTCCACAGGCAGGTCAGAAACGCCATCACACCGGCATAGATATTCAGGCGAACATGCTTCATCAGTCCGGTGACTGTCAGCAGTTCATAGGAAGCCACCGCTGTCACCAGGCCCAGGATCACCGTGGTCACGATCTCCGGCAGGGAGAGCACCACAATGAACAGCAGAGGGATCAGCACCGCGGCAGTTAAGATACGGGTTTTCATGAGTCTATACGCCTCCAAACCGGCGGTTACGCCGGTGATATTCTGCAATGGCCGCGTCCAGATCCGCAGGACCGAAGTCGGGCCACAGTACGTTCATAAACACAAATTCCGAGTACGCGGACTGCCACAGCAGGAAGTTGCTGGTCCGCATCTCACCGGAGGGACGGATGATCAGCTCCGGGTCCGGTACATCCGCGCTGTAAAGATAGCCGGAAAGCATGGCTTCCGTCAGTTCCTCCGGCTGCCGCTTTCCCTCGGCGACCTCCCGGGCAAAGCGCCTGCAGGCACGGACGATCTCATCCCGGCCGCCATAATTCAGGCAGAAATTCACCTGAACATCATAATCCGAAGAAGCGGTTTGGGCTTCCTGGCAGAGCTTCTGTAATTCCGGAGACAGGCGGGTCAGATCTCCGAAGAACCGGAACCGGACACGGTTTTTTTCCATATCCCGCAGGGCTTCATGCAAATAATTGCCCAGCAGACGCATGATTCCGGCGATCTCCTCCTCCGAGCGTTTCCAGTTCTCGGTGGAGAAGGCATAAACGGTCAAATACTCCACGCCCAGGGCGCGGCAGTGGTTGGCGATGCGGCGGAACGTCTCCGCTCCGGCGGCATGGCCCGCGGTCCGGGGCAGGCCCCGGTTTTTGGCCCAACGGCCGTTGCCATCCATAATGATGGCAATATGTCTTGGAGGTGAAACAGCCTCAGAAAGTGCCATAGGTGTGCCTCTCTAATGATGATTTAGAAAACCGCAGGGGGCGGGTCACGACCCGCCCACTGCGTCGTTGGTTATTAGATTGCCAGCAGTTCCTTTTCCTTGACTGCCAGCGCCGCGTCGACCTTCTTGATATACTTATCCAGAAGATCCTGCAGATCCTTCTCGGCCTTCTTCTGGTCGTCCTCGGTGATCTCGCCGTTTTTCTTCATCTTCTTCACCAGATCCATGCCGTCCCGGCGGATGTTCCGCATGGCGACCTTGGCTTCCTCGGCGTACTTCTTAACCTGCTTGACCAGTTCCTTACGGCGGTCCTCCGTAAGCTGGGGGAACACCAGGCGGATGACCCGGCCGTCATTCTGGGGATTGATACCCAGATCGCTGATCTGAATAGCCTTGGCAATGTCCTTCAGCAGCTTGGTATCCCAGGGCTGAATCACCAGGGTACGGGCATCGGGAGAGGAAATGGTGGCAACACCGTTCAGGGGGGTCTCACTGCCATAGTATTCGACGGTAATACGGTCCAGAACCTTGGCATTGGCACGGCCGGCACGGACAGCGCCGAACTCCTCGTTCAGGTGGTCCAGGGCCTTGTCCATTCTTCTTGCTTGATCCTTAAAATCCACGGGCATAGTATTGTCCTCCTTGATGATGGTTAATTGTTTGTCACGGTGGTTCCGATTTTCTCGCCGCGAACCACACGGATGATACTGTTTTCTTCTGCCAGGCCGAAGCAGACCAGGGTCATATCGTTATCCATAGCCAAAGTCATGGCGGTGGAGTCCGTGGCCTTCAGATGGCGGGCCAGAACCTCGTCATAGGTCAGGTGGTCGAACTTCACAGCATTGGGATTCTTATTGGGGTCGTCGGAGTAGATGCCATCCACATTCTTGGCCATAAGCACCGCGTCCGCCTCGATCTCCACACCTCTCAGAACCGCACCGGTGTCGGTGGAGAAATAGGGATTGCCGGTGCCTGCGGCAAAGAGGACGATCTTACCCTCGTTGAGATACCGCTCGGCGGTGTCCCGGGTGAAATACTCGCAGAACTTGTTCATTTCCACGGCGCTAAGTACTCTGGCATCCATGCCATGCTTTTCCAGGGCATCTGCCACAGCGATACAGTTCATCACCGTACCCAGCATTCCCATGGCATCGGCGTGGGAGCGCTGCATTTTGTCCGCACCATCCTTGACACCCCGCCAGAAATTGCCGGCACCGATGACAATGCCGATCTGGACACCCAGATTCGCACAGGCCTTAACGGAGTCGCAAACGGAATTGATGATGTTAAAATCAAGACCGTGGTGCTTCTCGCCTGCCAGGGCCTCACCGCTGAGCTTCAGCAGGATGCGCTTATACTTGATCTCGTTCAAAATAGGGACCTCCTTCTCTCTTCCTGTATATCCTTTCCTATTTTAATATAAGTCAGCCAAAATGACAACCACAATTTCTTGAAAAACGAAAAATGTTTTCTGATTCTTTACAAAGTTTCCTTCACCTCCGGCTGAAAGGATTCCGATTCGACAAAATCATTGACAAGTTTTTTCCAATTTGGTATATTGAATGTATCTATAATTAGAAAAGAGGTTTGTCTATGAAGCCTGATTCCAAGATTCCCGGTATCATTATGATCGTCTCCGGCATTGCTCTGTGTGTTGTGGAGCAGTTCGTGATCGGTGTGATCATCCTTCTTGTCGGTATTTATTTCACCATCATTCCCCAGCCCACTCCCAAGAAGCAAACCCAGTCCTCCGGAGAGAGAAAAAGCACTCCCTCCAAAAAGACCTCCGGACAGGGAAAAAGCACCCCCGCCAAGAAGACGACCAGTAAGAAATCCGCTTCCGTGAAGCCCGTTCCCACCGGTGCTCCCGCTGTGGATGCCTATGCATTCCAGGGTACGCCGGACCGTTATTTTGATGCCCTGCTCCGGGGCTGTTTCCCGGAATACTCCGTCGGTCAGAATGTTGCTGTCGGAAAGCAGGCTGTTTCCGCTCCTTCTTCCTGGGAATGTGCCTGCGGTGCCGTAAACACCGGCAAATTCTGCGCCGAGTGCGGCAAGGCCAAGCCCGTATCCACAGACTGGACCTGTACCTGCGGTGTCAAAAATACCGGTAAATTCTGCTCTGAATGTGGAAGCACCCGTCCCGTAGCGGCTGCCACGGATCCCACCGCTCCCAAGGTCAGCTTCATGCTTTACCGGGGCAGCGTCCCGGCCTGTGCCATCCTGCTGACCCCCAAGAATCAGTGGAACACCGACGAGATCAATGCCACCGTGGAAGCCTGTGACAAGGCCGGGATTCCCTGCCTGAAGTTTTATGAGGAGTTCCGCAATGAGGCCGACTATGTCATTAACCGGATCAACCAGGTCCTGTGCTGATTCGCGGCACAACTGAATATTGCAAAAACAGAGGGAAACGCATCACGCACCTGCGACGGACCCAGCCTGGACCATGAAGTGCTTTGCAGGTAGCCGGTCCATGTACGGTCTGGTATCCGATGCGGTGACAGATGCTGTCACCGCATCGGACTTTAAGTCCATTTCCCTCTGTTTTTCTTTTTGAGGTGACACCATATGACGATCCTTTCCCAACTCACTGATGCCGATCTTTGGAAAACATATTATGAATATAAGCAGGACAAGCTGCTGAAATGGGAGGACGAAAATCTCACCTCCTTCCTGGAAAAGGCGGAGTATATCCCCATTGCGGAAGACATTTTAGCCGGCGGCACCTTTCCCCCGCCCCGGCGGTCAGAGATCAGCAAGATGAGCTCCACCAAAAAGCGGGTGGTTTATACTTACCCCAAAAAGGAAAACCTGGTACTGAAGCTGCTGACCTATTTGGTCATCCGGGAATACGATCATCTCTTCGCTCCCAATCTTTACTCCTTCCGGGCAAACCGCTGTGCCCGGGATGCCATGGAGTCTCTGGCGGAAGTACCCGGCATCGGCCAAATGTGGTCCTACAAGGCGGATATCAGCGACTATTTCAATTCCATTCCCATCGACCGAATGCTGCCCATTTTGGAGCAGGCCCTTCCCGACGACCCGGAGCTTTTCCGGTTCCTGGCGGAACTGCTGACGAACCCCCTGGTGAATGACAACGGCACCCTCCGGGAGGAACGGAAGGGCATCATGGCCGGAACCCCCATCTCCACCTTCCTTGCCAACCTGTACCTTGCGGACCTGGATGCCCACTTCCACGCCACAGGACGGATTTATTCCCGGTATTCCGACGACATCATCCTCTTCGCCCCCAGCCAGGAGGATCTGGAGCGGGATGTGGAATTCATCCACCGGCATTTGGCCGAAAAGGGATTGACCATGAATCCCGCCAAGGAAAGCCGT
The DNA here is from genome assembly GCA_017501695.1 of Oscillospiraceae bacterium. Lineage (GTDB taxonomy): Bacteria > Bacillota > Clostridia > Oscillospirales > Oscillospiraceae > Faecousia. Next base: position 8,015 of record JAFVWL010000013.1, on the reverse strand, counting down.
ACCACCCCGGGGGAGGAATGGGTGTTCCTGGGATTTGCCTGGCGGAACGGAAAAATCGATATCGCCCCGGCTTCCGTAGAAAAGCTCAAGGCCAAAATGCGGCGGAAAGCCCGGGCCCTCCTGCGGTGGAAGGACCGGAAAGGAAAGGAACCCGTCCATGCCGCCCGGGCATTTATCAAGGTCTTCAACCGGAAGCTTTTTGAGACTTCGGCAGAGCATGACCTGACCTGGGCCCGGTGGTACTTCCCCACCATCACCACCGACGAGTCCCTCCGGGAGATCGACCACTACGCACAAAGCTGTATCCGGTTCCTTGCCACCGGCAAGCATAACAAGTCCGCGTACAATTTCCGGTACGAGGATATGAAGGATTTGGGCTATGTAAGCCTGGTAAACCGGTATTACAAGCAACAATGCTGGGATAATCCGGAAGAAACAGTTGCCAATTCCAAAAAAATAGTATATAATGCATAAGTTCAGAAACCATACTTCCAAGAGAGGATGATAAAATATGGCTGAAATCACCGAAAGCAAGAATTTCATCCACGCGTTTATCGAGGAGGACATTGCCGAAGGCGGCCGGTATGCCGGTAAGACTGTCCACACCCGCTTTCCCCCCGAGCCCAACGGCTATCTGCACATCGGCCACTGCAAGGCCCTGACCATCGACTTCGGCACTGCCGAAAAGTTCGGCGGCATCTGCAACCTGCGGATGGACGACACCAACCCCACCAAAGAAGATGTGGAGTTTGTGGAAGCCATCAAGGAGGACATCCACTGGCTGGGCTTTGACTGGGGTGACCGGTTCTTCTACGGCTCCGACTATTTTGAGAAGGACTACGAATTCGCCGTAGAGCTCATCAAGAAGGGCCTGGCCTACGTCTGCGAGCTGACCCCTGAGCAGTTCAAGGAGTTCCGCGGCGACACCGAAACCCCTGCCAAGTCCCCCTACCGGGACCGGCCCATTGAGGAAAGCCTGGACCTGTTTGCCCGGATGCGCGCCGGCGAATTCCCCGATAACGCCATGACCCTGCGGGCCAAGATCGACCTGGCCTCCGGCAACTTTAATATGCGTGACCCGGTGATCTACCGGATCCGCCATATGCACCATCACCGTCAGGGCGACAAGTGGTGCATCTATCCCATGTACGACTTCGCTCACCCCATCCAGGACGCTCTTGAGGGCATCACCCACTCCCTGTGTTCCTTGGAATTCGAGAACCACCGGCCCCTGTACAATTGGGTTGTGGAAAACGTGTCCGTCCCCCATCAGCCCCGTCAGATTGAGTTCGCCCGGCTGGGCATCGATCACACGGTGCTGAGCAAGCGGAAGCTTCGCAACCTGGTGGAGACCGGCGTGGTCTCCGGCTGGGACGATCCCCGGATGCCCACCCTCTGCGGCCTGCGCCGCCGGGGCTATACCCCCGCCTCCATCCGCAACTTCTGTGAGCGGGTAGGTGTGGCCAAGTCCCCCAACACCATCCCCTACGCCTTCCTGGAGTTCTGTCTGCGGGAGGACCTGAACGAGACTGCCAAGCGTGTTATGGCTGTGCTGAAGCCCGTGAAGCTGACCATCACCAATTACCCCGAGGGTAAGTCCGAAACCGTGACCGTAGAGAACAACCCCAACCTGCCCGAGGACGGGACCCGGGAAATGACTTTCTCCCGGAACCTGTGGATCGAGGCCGACGATTTCCTGGCTCAGCCCATTCCCAAATACAAGCGGCTGTACCCCAACGGACCCGAGTGCCGCCTGAAGGGTGCTTACCTGATCCAGTGCACCGGCTGTGTCACCGACGAAAACGGCAATGTGGTGGAAGTTCTGGCCACCTATGATCCCGAGTCCCGGGGCGGCGATCCCGCCGACGGCCGGAAGGTCAAGGGCGCTACCATCCACTGGGTGGATGCCGCCACCGCTGTGGACGCGGAGGTCCGGCAGTATGACAATCTGTTCAGTGATGCAGATCCCGATGCCGCCGGCAAGGATTACCTGGCCTGCCTGAACCCCAACTCCCTGGAGGTACTCACCGGCTGTAAGGTAGAGGCTTCTCTGGCGGATGCCAAGGCCCCCGCTTCTTATCAGTTCATGCGGCTGGGCTACTTCTGCCCCGACTCCAAGGACTGCGCTCCCGGTCATCTGGTGTTCAACCGCTCTGTCAGCCTGAAGGATTCCTTCAAGCCCGGTAAGTAAACAGTAAGTGGACCTCGTCAGAGGTCCACTTTTCCTTATTTTTACAAAAAATTCATATACATCCGGTGAAAATTATGATAAAGTTGTCTTGAAATCCACACACAAGGAGGTATCCCCATGAGAGCAAGTGATTACCGTTTGCAAGCAAGGCAAACCCTGGCGGGCAACTGGTTGCTGGCCGCCGGTGTAACCTTTGTAGCAGGTCTTCTGGGCAGCACCGGTAGCTCCGGTGTCAACCTCGAAACCCGTCAGGAGATTCATGTACCCATCCAGGAATGGGTGCAACACCTGACCACAGAGCAGTGGGTCATCATTTGGTGCGGGATCAGTGTGGCTTTTCTGACCGCTCTGGCTATCAGTATTTTTGTCAGTTGTGTCATCAATATGGGATATCACAAGTTCCACCTGAACATGACCGATGGAATCCTCCCAGAATTCAGGGATCTGTTCTGCCGGTTTAAAAAGGGTGTGTACATGGATACCGTAAAACTGGCCGCCCTCCAGGGGTTGTACATTTTTGGCTTGACTTTACTCTTCATCATTCCCGGCATTATCGCCGAATATAGCTATGCCATGTCTTACTATGTGATGCTTGACCATCCTGAACTTACCCCCAAGGAATGCATGAAGGTTTCCAGGGCTATGATGGACGGAAACCGCTGGCGACTGTTCTGTCTTGAGTTCAGCTTCATCGGCTGGGCAATTCTCAACGTCTTTACCCTGGGCATCGGCAACCTGTTCCTGACGCCATATATGTGGTCCGCCCGCACAGCCTTCTACCGCAGCATCTGCAATGATGTTGTGATTAGTGAGTGCATCTGAACATAACATGCCCTCCGCCGGCGGCGGAGGGCTTCATTTTTATTTTTTGTCCTTCATTTGGGCCTGTAGGTGCATACTCAGCACCGCAAGGGAGGTAGCCATATTCTCATACTGGACCAGAATATTTGCAGGTACCTCAAGATGGGTATTGGCGAAATTCCATACCGCCTTGATGCCGCAGGCGATGAGCTTGTCGCAAACCTCCTGGGCATTGGCCGCAGGAACCGTGATAATGCCCATAAGGACCTTGTGGGTCCGGCAAAAGGATTCCAGCTTCTCCAGGGGCAGGATAGGCTTGCCGCCGTCGGCCTGGTCCGCGGGAGGTTCCACATCGAAGGCAGCCAGAATGTTCAGACCGTATTCCTCAAAGCCCTTATAGCCCAGCAGGGCTTGACCCAGCTTACCCGCTCCAATGAGCACCGCATCGGTGGTATTGTCATAACCCAGGAACTGCTCAATATCATCGATGAGGGCCATGCGGTTATAGCCGATTTTGGGCCGTCCGCCGTCAGAAACCATGGCCAGATCCTTTCGCACCTGGACCTCGCCCATGCCCAGGGCATTTGCCAGAGCGGTGGCGGAAATATTGGGCGCGGCCCCTTCGGGAATGCTCTTCAAATAAGCCAGATAAGCAGGCAGACGCTTCAATACGGATTTGGAAACTTCCTTACGTTCCATTGTAATATCCTCGCAATCGGTATAAAATATTATCGATAAAAAACTTTATCGATTATAGCATACCGAATTTTAAAATTCAAGGATAATTTTTCTAAGTCGTTGCCGTGTCAGGCGCAGCTTGTCTGACGCAACAGTTCCTTGCGGAGCTTTTCCATGATCCGCTTTTCCAGCCGGGAGATATAGGACTGAGAGATGCCCATAAGCTGAGCCACTTCTTTTTGGGTCTGCTCCGGCTTGCCATCCAGTCCAAAGCGCATGGTCACGATCTGCTTTTCCCGTGCCGGCAGTTCCGCCACCGCCTGCCGCAAAAGCCGCAAGTCCACATCCTCTTCCATAGGCCGCAGGATCATATCCTCGTCCGTTCCGAGAATATCCGACAGAAGCAGCTCGTTGCCGTCGTAGTCCATGTTGATAGGCTCATCCAGGCTGACCTCGGTTTTCTGATTGGCGATCTTACGGATATACATGAGGATCTCATTTTCAATACATCGGGAAGCATAGGTGGCCAGTTTGATATTCCGGTCCCGGCGGAAGGTCCCGATGGCCTTGATCAGTCCGATAGTTCCAATAGAGATCAGATCCTCCAGGTTGACTCCGGTATTCTCGAACCGCCGGGCAATAAATACCACCAGGCGCAGATTCCGCTCAATGAGAAGCTGCTTGGCATCCTCACTGCCCTGTTCCAAAGCTTCCAGAGCTTCCTGCTCTTCCCTGCCCTTCAAAGGCGGTGGCAGAATGTCGCTGCCACCAATGTAATAGACTGTCTCCGGGGTCAGCAGACCGATCCGGATCAAAAACGCCTTCAGCTTTTCCATCATATTGCCCCTCCTACCAACGCTTCAAATGTCCCCTGATCTTCCCCAATGCCTTCGGATGTGAAAGCCACCAACACACTTCCCTTTCGTTTCCCTACCACGGCTTCCCGAATCCGCAGGGCTGCCAGCATTCCCTGGGCCTGACCTACAGCACGGTACGGAATCAGCCGCAGGCCCGGGATCCGGGCTGTGGAAACGGTTTCCACAGGGCTGCGAAGCTGATCGGTCGTCAATCCCAAAAGCTTCTTCGCTACAGAAGGTCCTGCCACCAGTACTGCTTCCCCGGTCACCGGATCCCGCAGGGTATTGCCCGTATCGTGGAGCGCCAGGAAATCCAGGCACTTTCCTTCGTGGGAAAGACGAACCGGAACGAACCTCTGTCCCCCGGCTCCTCCGGAAAAGCCCACAGCGCACATGCCGCACACCGCCGCCGCAGCACCAACCAGAGCAAGAAAATCCCCGGACCCCAGTCCCAGGGCGATACCGCCCAGAGCCATGCTCAGCAGCGCAAACAGGACACACCGTTTGACGGTCCCCGGCCCAATCCCATAGGCTGCGAGGCCCATGAGTCCAAGGCTCACCAGCCGCCACAGGGTATTGCCCAGGAACCGAAAGCCGGGAAGCAGACAGGCCCCGCCATAGATCCCCCCCAGCGCCGCCGCCCCCAGAGACCTGCCCATCCGAAGGGGATACCCCGCCAGCCGGTCCGCCCCAAGAATAAGCAGCAGATCCACCAGAAAGTTCAGCAGGATCACCATATCCAGATACACGGTCACAGCCCCACCTCCTGTCCAACCGATGGCATCAGTATACCGCCCCGGGCGAAAAAAGTTCGTCGCAATCCCGGCCGACTCCCGGCTTCGGTTTCCCGTCCCTTCCCCGCCCTGCGGCAAGACCGGGGCCGGAATATAAAAATGCGGCAGCCGATTTTCTCGGCTGCCGCATGATCACGTCGATTGTTCCTGCTCAGGAAGGATCTGACGGATGTTTTTTTCGATTTTGAACCGGGCGGTCATGACCTCATGGCCGCAGCCCAGACACCGAAGCCGCAGATCCGCTCCGGTCCGCAGGACCTTCCAGCGTTTTTCTCCACAGGGGTGGGCTTTTTTCATAACCAGAATGTCGTTAAGTCGGATCTCCATGGAAACCTCCTTGCATACCGGGCACCATCCCGGCATAGTTTGATACGAAAAGGGGGAATTCTATGCTGCCATACAGCCCAGAGGGGCTCCATGTCACCATACCCACCCCGGAAGCCCTGCGAAAAGGCATGGGGACCGGGGAAATATTCCAGGCTGCCTGCGTAAAATGCGACGAGTACCACAATCTTCATGTGGACCTGGGTCCCATCCGGGGATTGATTCCACGGGAGGAAACCGCCCTGGGCATCAGCACCAATCAGACAAAGGACTATGCCATCATTTCCCGGGTAGGCAAACCGGTATGCTTTCAGGTGCTGACCTTTGACAGCCGGGGCAACGCCATTTTATCCCGGCGGGCTGCGCAGTCGGAAGCCCGGGACTACTTTCTGTCCGCCCTGCGCCCCGGGGATGTGATTCCGGCGGTGGTCCTAAATCCGGCACCCTTCGGGGTGTTCTGCGACATTGGGTGCGGTTTTCCAGCCCTGATGCGGATCAGCCGGTGCTGTGTGTCCCGATTGGAAACCACCGCCTCCCATTTCCGCCCCGGACAGGTAATTCACGCGGCAGTGCTGGATATTGACGACGCTTTGGGCCAGGTCCAGCTCACAGGACGGGAACTGCTGGGAACCTGGGAGGAAAATGCCGCCCGGTTCCGTCCTGGGCAGACAGTGCCGGGTACGGTGCGTTCCGTCATGCCCTACGGGATCTTCGTAGAGCTGACACCCAATCTGTCAGGGCTGGCAGAAACGGTGGAGGGAGTGACGCCGGGATGTCCGGTCAGCGTATACATCCGGTCCATTCTGCCTCAGAAGCATAAAATCAAGCTGAATATTATTGAGACGCTGCCCGCTGCCATAGAACCGGTGCTGGAATATACCTTCACCGGCGGTCACCTGGACCGATGGGAATACTTCCCTGGCAGCAGCGCCCTTACGGTTTTTTGATGGCGTCCCAGTATGCCTTGGCAGCCTGCTCCAGCTTATTGGAGCCATAATCATAATAGCGGGTACCCACCAGGGCATCGGGCAGGTACTGCTGGCGCACCCAATGATTCGGGAAATCGTGAGGATAAAGATACCCCTGCTCCCGCTCCATGGTGTAGGTATCGGCGTGGACATTCTGCAAATGCCGGGGGAAATCTCCGCCCTTGCCCTTGCGGACATCAGCCAATGCCGCATCCAGGGCAATATGACCGGAATTGGACTTGGGAGAGGTTGCCATAAGCACCGCCACGTCGCCCAGGGGGATCCGGGCTTCGGGCATACCCAGCTTCAGGGCCATATCCACAGCGGCATTGACGATGGGAATGATCTGCGGAAAAGCCAGGCCCACATCCTCCGCGGCGATGACCATTAAACGGCGGCAGGCGGACTGCATCTGCCCCGCTTCCAGAAGCCGGGCCAGATAATGGCAGGCCGCGTCCGGGTCGGAGCCCCGGATGGACTTTTGGAGTGCGGACAGGAGGTCATAATAGTTGTCTCCGTCCCGGTCGGCCCGGAGGGCACTTTTCTGGGTGACCACCTTGGCATCGGCCAGGGTCAGGGGCAGAATCTCCCCCTCCGGCACACCGGCGGAAAACAGAACCTCCACCGCGTTCAGAGCCTTGCGAATATCACCGCCGCAGGCTCCGGCGATGTATTCCAGGGCACCCGGTTCCGGCTGGGCCGTCAAACCCGTCCGCTCCTCCAGATGCCGCACCGCCCGGTGGATGGCCTGAAGGGCGGCTTTGGCATCGATCTGCTTGAACTCGAAGATGGTGGAACGGCTGAGAATGGCGTTGAACACATAGAAATAAGGATTCTCCGTAGTGGAAGCAATCAGGGTAATCTTGCCGTTTTCGATGTATTCCAGCAGGCTTTGCTGCTGCTTTTTATTGAAGGACTGGATCTCGTCCAGGTACAGCAGAACACCGTTGGGCGCCAGGAAGGTATCCAATTGGGCCACAATGTTCTTGATGTCCGAGGTAGAAGCAGTGGTGGCATTGAGGGTATACAGGGTCCGGTTGGTCTGCTTGGCGATGATGTTGGCTACGGTGGTCTTGCCGGTGCCACTGGGGCCATAGAAAATCATATTGGGGACCTTGCCGGATTCGATCAGACGGCGCAGCACGGCCCCCTTGCCCAGGATATGCTCCTGGCCATAGACCTCGTCCAGATTTGTGGGCCGCAGCAGGTCGGCCAATGGCTGATACATACACAGCCCTCCTTGGAAAACATATAAATTGTAGTTGTGGTTATCGGCTTTAATCAGCACGATACCAGATGTTGTGAAAGGTGAAGTTTATTGGACAATAGGACATGTATAATTACACCAAAGGATGGTGTTGGTAATGTCCAAGAAAAAGATGCTGAGCTTCACCCAGTTTAT
>JAFVWL010000012.1 GCA_017501695.1 Oscillospiraceae bacterium | reverse complement strand
GGTGCCTCAGGAAGCCATCGACAAGGAGCTGGCTGTTCAGGTCGCTCTGATGGACAACGATCCCAAGATGGCTGGCAAGCCCGCCCAGGTCAAGGAGAAGATCGCTGCCGGTAAGATGGCTGCCTTCTACAAGGAGATCTGCCTGCTGCAGCAGGAGTTCGTCCGCTCCGACCTGTTCAAGGGTGACGTGGCCGGCTACATCGCCGACGCCGCCAAGAAGCTGGGCGGCAAGATCACCTTCGTGGATGCCATCCACTACACCAAGGGTGAGGGCATTGAGAAGAAGGTCGACGACTTCGCCGCTGAGGTCGCCGCTCAGATCGCCAACGCCGGTAAGTAATTCCCAACCCAAACAACAAAATGCCGCACCGAAAGGTGCGGCATTTTTGCCAGCGTGTCAAAAAAGTATCGAAACAAGAATGTCATTGCGAGGAGCCGCCCAAAAGGCGGCGACGTGGCAATCCGCATCCCCTAAAGCCTGCGGTTTTAGGCGCACTTTCAGCAAAGATGAAACATTTTGGAGAACGGATTGCCACACCATGAGCGCTCGCAGGCGCCATGCAAGCGAGCAACCGCCCGAAGGGCGGCTCTTGGCGAGTCGCAGTGTGCGCACTGGTTCGCAATGACAGGTTTTTCGACAGTCTGCAAAATGCCGCACCGAAAGGTGCGGCATTTTTACGTTATTTACCGATTCGTTCGATGACCTCGGGCACAATGGCGTCCAACAAAACCTGCTGGAAGTTCTGCCGATGGATGGATAGCTGCTGATAGTCCTCCAGGGGCCATTCGATTCCGTCGTCAAACCGGGCATCATCCAGCCGGACGGTCACGATCCGCCGGATGCTGGGGAATTTCAGTGCCCGTGAGATCTCCCGCCGGGTCCAGACAGACTCCGTGGCGGCCTGGGATGAGAACAAAAGGAATTGGGTGCAATGCTCGATCCTGGAGGCCAGGGTGGTCTTCCAGTTGTCGCCGCCGGCGATGCCGTCATCATACCAGACCCGGCAACCGTTTTGGTTAAGGAACCGCAGCAGGGGCAGGATCGTGTCCTTGTCCTTCCGGGCGTAGCTGACGAAGATATAGGGGTCGGTACCCCGGTAGGGCAGGGGTACCAATTCCTTTTCCCGTTCGTTATACTTATTTATAATGAAGGCGTACTGGGCCTGCAGATGCTCCAGATCGAAGTGGGTGCCCTCTCCGGTGAACAGAACCACTTCATCAAACAGCTCCCGCTCTGCCAGAAACCGTTCCTTGATGGTCCGGCCCATGGCCAACCGCTCCAGCTTCTGCGCCCCGGGGAAGGGCAGGGCGTTGGTCAGTGCCTCCAGCGCTCGGTCCTCGATAAAGGCGTAAATGATGGCTACGTGGTCGCCATAGGCTGTTTTCAGTTCCCGCAGGAAGGACAGGTCCTGGGAAGAGAAGGTCAGCAGGGCGTCGTCCCGGCCGTAGACCGCGGAGTTCAATGCTTCCGAATGGAAACCCACCAGCCGCCCGTGGTTTTCGTAAATATAGTCACAGGCGCGGACCTCTTCCTCGGTGGCAAGGCGGGCGATGGGATTGCTGGCCTGCACCCGGGGATTGGGACCAAGCCAGGTCAGCTTATCAATGACCCGGATGCCCCGGCCCTGGAAATAGATCAGGGTGGTCTTGGTGACGACCGTGGTCAGGCCGTAAATGATGTACAGCATGGCTTATACTTCCATCTCCACACCGCCCTGGGGACGGATGGACAGCACATGGCAGGCACCCTCGCCCAGTGCCGCGTCGATTCCGGCACGGAACTGTTCCAGCAGATCCATGGGCACGAAGGCCTGGACCGTGCCGGCGAAGCCGCCGCCGTGGACCCGGTAAGCGCCACGGCCATTCAGGTAATGCTCGCACAGGGCCAGGGCGATGCCCACATCCTGATGGTCTGTGTAGCCCGTGGGGATCACGTTCTGCAGGTACATATAGGAGGACCGGCCGCTCTGCTTCACCAGTTCCAGGAAGGTGCAGAAATCGCCGGCCTTCAGGGCGGCAACCTGGACGGGCACCCGGTCGTTGTCCTGATAGAAATGGATGGCCCGGAGCACTGCCCGGTCGCCGCACTTCTTCCGCAGGGCGGGGACTTCTCTGTAGAATTCTGCCTCGGGAATCTGGCGCAGGACCTCCTTGCCAAAGTGGGCGCAGATGGCCTTCAGCTCCCGGGTGACGCTGGCGTATTCGTCGGTCAGGTCCGCGTGACTGGCCCGGGTGTCAATGATGCACAGGGCATGGCCCGTGGCGGCGAAGTCAAAGGTGATAGGCTCAATGATGGGATTGGTCTTATCCTGGAAGTCAATGGTTACCATGCCGCCCACAGCGGAAGCGGTCTGGTCCATGAGGCCGCAGGGCTTGCCGAAGAACACATTCTCGGCATACTGGCCGATCATGGCCACCTGGGGCTGGGTCACCCGGCCATCGAAGAAGAGGTGGTTAATGATGGTGCCCACCAGGACTTCAAAGGCGGCGGAGGAGCTGAGGCCGGAGCCGGGAAGCACCGTGGACTCCACATAGGCGTCAAAGCCACGGACATCACAGCCCAGCTCCGCAAACCGGGCGGCGACACCCCGGATCAGGGCGGGGGTGGTGTTAATCTCGTTTTCCTGGGGGGTCAGGCAGCTCAGGTCCACCACGCTCAGGGGATAGCCCTGGGACTGGATCCGGATGATACCCAGACCGTTGATCTTTACGGCAGCCTGGGTGTCCAGGTTCACAGCGGCGGCCAGGACCCGGCCATGCTGGTGGTCCGTGTGGTTGCCGCCGATTTCCGTACGGCCGGGGGCGGAGAAATAGCGTTCGGGAGCGGCGCCGAAGGCAGCGGCGAAGCCGGCGTCCAGGGCGGCTTTGCGATCGGGGGTCAGGCAGAGCTTGGTATCGGACATAGGGATTCCTCCTGTGTTTTTGTTTTTTCTTTTATTATACACCAATACGCAAAAAAAGAAAGAGGGCAGGTTGCGAAAATTTGTGAAATGTGATAAGGTTATCAACAGGAAAGGGGAGAAACATATGAGAAGATTGCTGATTACGGGATTCGATCCCTTCGGGGGCGGCACGGTGAATCCCTCCTGGGAGGCGGTGAAAAGCCTGCCGGACCGGGTGGGGGAATGGGAGTTATGTAAACTTGCGATCCCTACGGTCTTTGGCACCGCGGCGGAGCTGGTGCTGAAAAGGGCAGAGGAATTCCGGCCGGAAGTAATCCTCTGTGTGGGCCTGGCCGGGGGCCGGGACGCAGTGACTCCGGAACGCATCGCCGTGAACATCCGGGATGCCCGGATCCCGGACAATGCCGGTTATCAGCCCTGTGGGGAATTTGTGGTTCCCGGGGGTCCGGCGGCATATTTTTCCACAGTTCCGGTGACGGAAATGGCCCGGGCCATCCGGGATGCGGGAATCCCTGCCGCGGTGTCCAACACTGCCGGAACCTTTGTGTGTAATGATGTGCTGTATACTATATTAAATAGGTACGCAGGGACGGAAGTCCGGGCAGGCTTTATCCATGTGCCCCGGCTGCCGGAACAGGGGGAGCCAAATTTGCCCCTGGAAAAGACCGTGGCGGCCTTGATTGCCGCTATTAAGGTGTTGTAGGAAAATGGGGACCTGTCTTGACAAACAGGTCCCCACGGTGTATAATTCCCTTAATTGCATAGGACAGTTCGTGACCATCCTGTCGGTAAACAAAACTAGGGAACCGATGGGCACTTTGTGCCCATTTTTTGTTTGTTGGATGGACGCGGAGTGCGTCCATTTTTGCTGCATTAACCACGGGATTGCCACGGCCCTTCGGGCCTCGCAATGACAGATTCGCCGGGAGGAATGGTCATGGAAAAGAAAACCAAATATATCGTCCATGCTGCCATGATCGGGGCGCTGTATGTGCTGCTGACCTATTTGCAGAATCTGATTTTTCCGGATTCCGCCAGCTTTTTTATCCAGTTCCGGGCCTCGGAGTCCCTGTGCGTCCTGGCCTTTTTTACCCCGGCGGCGATCCCGGGACTGGCGGTGGGCTGCCTGCTGTTCAATGTGTCCTATGCCGGGGCGCTGCCCCTGGATTTCCTGGTGGGCACCCTGGCCACGCTGCTGGCGGCCTGGGGGATGCGGAAAACCCGGAACCTGACGGTCCGGGGGGTTCCTCTGCTGGGCCTGCTGATGCCTGCCCTGACCAATGCCATCCTGGTGGGCTGGGAGCTGGACCTGTATATCGGCGGTGGCTTCTGGTTCAACGCGGTGTGCGTGGCCATCGGGGAGGCGGCAGTGCTGCTGACTCTGGGCTGGGCCCTGTACAGCGTCCTGCGAAAACGGAAGCTGTATTCGGCGCTGTTTGGATAAATCAATATTCTTCGCAGGGACCGTCCGGGAGGCCGGTCCCTACATTCGAATCGTGTAACGAAATATTCGTAGGGCGGGGGCTTGCTCCCACCGCACACCTGCCGATTCCTGAGCCGTAACGACCAACGCAACCAGGGAACGAAAAGTATGTCATTGCGAGGCCCAACGGGCCGTGGCAATCTCCAGCACCGTCTTATGCAACCAGCCACCCAATTAACACCGAACATTTTCGTTGAATCCTGGATTGACGGATTTTCCATCGTTCCACCAGGAGATTGCCACGTCGCCGCCTTTGACGGCTCCTCGCAATGACACGGTTATGGACACTGGCTGCAAAAAACGATGCTGCAACCTGTATCGGTTCTGCCGCCATCCCTCCTCCGTCTTTTTCGTCCGCTTAAAGCGGCCGAAAAATCCACCTTCCCCCTGGGGGAAGGCTTATCCGGCAACGGCAGCTGCCGAACTGCCTGCGAATCCCACGGCGGCACGGGAATTTCAAAAAACAGCACGCTCGGCTGAGCGTGCTGTTTCTGCTTTATTCGTCCTTGTGGCCCTTGGCGATGATCACATTGACCACTTCGTCTACCAAGGCCTGGCATTCTTCCGGGGTGGGCGCTTCTACCATGACCCGGATCAGGGGCTCGGTGCCGGATTCCCGGACCAGGATCCGGCCGGTGCTGCCCAGCTTCTCCGCCACGGCGGACACCGCCGCCCGGACATCGGGATCGTTCTGGGCCTGGGGCTTGGACTTGACCCGGACATTCTTCAGCACCTGGGGATAGATGGTCAGCCCCTCGCAGAGCTGGCTCAGGGTCTTCTTTTTGGCCAGCATGACCTCCATCATCTTCAGGGAGGTCAGGATGCCGTCGCCGGTGGTGGCGTATTTGGAGAAGATGATATGGCCGGACTGCTCGCCGCCCAGGCGGTTGCCGTGCTTCATCATGTGCTCGTACACATACTTGTCGCCCACGGCGGTCTTGGCGTAGCCGATGCCCTTCTCGTCAAAGGCCTTGTACAGGCCAAAATTCGACATGACCGTGGTGACTACGGTGTTGCCGATCAGCTTGCCCCGCTCCTTCAGGTAGGTGCCGTAGATATACAGAATGTGGTCGCCGGTGATGATGTTGCCCTTTTCGTCCACACACAGGCAACGGTCCGCGTCGCCGTCGTAGGCGAAGCCTACATCCAGGTGGTTCTCCACCACGAATTTCTGGAGCACTTCAATGTGGGTGGAGCCGGCGTTGGTATTGATGTTCATGCCGTCAGGCTCCGCGTTGATCACATAGACCTTGGCACCCAGGGCATCGAAGACAGACTTGGCGATGTTCCAGGCACTGCCGTTGGCGCAGTCCAGACCTACCCGCAGACCCTTGAAGGAGTACAGGCCCAGGCTGATAAGATAGCCGATGTACCGGTTCCGGCCGGACACATAGTCCACGGACCGGCCGATGCGGTCCCGGGTGGCGTAGGGAAGTTCGGTCCAGGTCTGGCCGAAGGCTTCCAGACGGCCATCGATATAGGCTTCCACCAGCTCGATGGTTTCCTTCTCCATTTTCTCGCCGTGGCGGTTCAGGAGCTTGATGCCGTTGTCGTAGTAGGGGTTGTGGGAGGCGGAGATCATGATGCCGCAGTCGAAATCGTCCTGCCGGGTCACATAAGCCACGCTGGGGGTGGTGGTGACGTGGAGCAGGTGGGCATCCGCGCCGGAGGCTGTCAGACCCGCGGCCAGGGTGTACTCAAACATATAGCTGGAGCGGCGGGTATCCTTGCCGATGACCACCCGGGCAGGCTCTTCCGAGCCGGACCGGCGTTTCAGCTCGCCGTAGTACCAGCCCAGGAACCGGCCTACCTTATAGGCGTGGTCCGCCGTCAGGGTCACATTGGCTTCTCCCCGGAAGCCGTCGGTACCGAAATATTTTCCCATAGTATTACTCCTTGTTGACGATGACGCCGCCGGTCTTGAAGATGCTGTCCGCCGGGACGAAGCCCCGGACGCTGGACAGGGGATACACATTGGTGCGGCGGCCGATGACGGTGCCCGGATTCAGGACGCTGTTGCAGCCGATTTCCGCGTGGTCGCCCAGCATGGCACCGAATTTTTTCAGCCCCGTGGGGAGCTTGCCCCCGGGGGTGGACACACAGACCAGAGTCCGGTCGGATTTGACGTTGGAGGTGATGGAGCCGGCACCCATATGGGCCTTGTAGCCCAGGATGCTGTCACCCACATAATTGAAGTGGGGCACCTGGACCTTGTCAAAGAGGATCACGTTTTTCAGCTCCACGGAATTGCCCACCACGCAGCCGGCACCAATCAAGGCGCTGCCCCGGATAAAGGCGCAGTGCCGGACCTCCGTTTCCGGTCCGATGATGCAGGGGGCACCCAGGTAAGCTGAGGGCGCGATTATGGCGGTGCGATGGACCCATACCTGGGGCGAAACCTCCGTATATTCCTCCGGGAGGGAGCCGCCCAGGGTCAGGATCAGGTCCTTGATGCCCTTCAGCGCTTCCCAGGGGTGGGTGAACCCGGCCAGATAATCGGCGGCCAAGGTGTGATTCAGGTCGAAAAGATCATGGATCGTAAGCATAAAGATCCCTTCCTGCTTGCTCAGGATATGGCAGATGGCCTGCCATTACAACAATAATATACCACATCAGTATCTGTTATGCAAGAATCAATCGGCGGAAAATCCGGCCGGAGCAGGGGGTACTTTTGTGCGAAATGGAAAATAGAATGTTTTGCACGAAATTATTTGTATGACCTCCACAGAAAAACTGTTGTATTTTTGTGAAGGATGTGCTAGAATGTGCTTATTCATTTTGAGGAGGCAAGACCTTATGAGCTATGTTGATGAAGTTTTGCAGGATGTCATCGCCCGGAATCCTGCCCAGCCTGAGTTCCACCAGGCGGTGGAAGAGGTGCTGGAATCCCTGCGGGTGGTCATTGAGAAGAACGAGGCGGCCTACCGCCGGGATGCCCTGCTGGAGCGGCTGGTGACTCCGGAACGGATCATCATTTTCCGGGTGCCCTGGGTGGATGACAAGGGCCAGGTCCACGTGAACAACGGTTACCGGGTCCAGTTCAACGGCGCCATTGGCCCCTATAAGGGTGGCCTGCGGTTCCAGCCTGATGTGACCCTGGGTGCCATCAAATTCCTGGGCTTTGAGCAGACCTTCAAGAACAGCCTTACCGGCCTGCCTATGGGCGGCGGCAAGGGCGGCTCCGATTTTGATCCCAAGGGCAAGTCTGACCGGGAGGTCATGGCCTTCTGCCAGAGCTATATGACCGAGCTGTACCGCCACATTGGCGCGGACACCGACGTGCCCGCCGGTGACAAGGGCGTGGGTGCCCGGGAGGTGGGATATCTCTTCGGCCAGTACAAGCGCATCCGCAACGTCTATGAGGGTGTGCTCACCGGCAAGGGCCTGTCCTACGGCGGCAGCCTGGCCCGGACGGAGGCCACCGGCTTCGGCCTGCTGTACTTTGTGGAAGAGATGCTCAAGTGCAACGGTCACGACCTGGCGGGCAAGACCGCTGTGGTCTCCGGCTCCGGCAACGTGGCTACTTACGCCATGAAGAAGCTGTGGGAGCTGGGTGCCAAGCCCGTGACCTGCGGCGAGCGCACCGGCTGGGTCTACGACCCCGACGGCATTGATGTGGATACACTGATCCAGGTCAAGCAGGTCCGCCGTGCCAGCCTGACCGAATATGTGGCCCAGCGGCCCAATGCCGTTTACCATGAGGGCCACGAAAAGGGCAAGGACCTGTGGTCCATCCCCTGCGACATCGCACTGCCCTGCGCTACGGAGAACGAGCTGTTCCTGGAGGACGCGCAGGTCCTGGTGGCCAACGGCTGTATTGCTGTGGCTGAGGGTGCCAATATGCCTACCACCCCCGATGCCACCGCTTACTTCCAGAGCCACGGTGTCCTGTTCGCCCCCGGCAAGGCTTCCAACGCCGGCGGCGTGGCGACCTCCGGCCTGGAGATGACCCAGAACTCCGAGCGGGTGAGCTGGACCTTCGAGGAAGTGGACGCCAAGCTGAAATCCATCATGGTCAATATTTTCCATAACGTGGACGATACCGCCCGGGAATACGGCATGGAGGGCAACTATGTCTTCGGCGCCAATGTGGCGGGCTTTAAGAAGGTTGCCGCCGCCATGCAGGCCCAGGGAATCGTATAAGCAATCGGAAACCCGCTCGAAAGAGCGGGTTTTTTGCGTTGCGAAAAAATATTTTTCAAAAAGTTGCACACATGTGTGCAACTTTTTCCACATTCACGCCTTCTTATGAAAGGAGGCATATCAAATGCTTACACAAACGATCAAACTGGATCTGGACGGCAAACCCAGCGGCCTGTGCGTGTACGCCAAGCAGGGAGACGGGGACTCCCGGTTCCTGAACGTTAGCCTGACCTGCCAGGGGCAGCCCTATACCCCCAGCGGTGTCCAGATCAATTTCCGGGCCAGGAAGCCCGACGGTACCATGATCTATGACCCTGCGGAGCTTCGGGAGGACGGCATGGTGACGGTGGAACTGACGGATCAGACCCTTGCCGCCGCCGGGCCCGTGCTGGCGGACCTGTGCCTGTGCGGCAGTGAGGGGCAGGTCCTTTCCACCGGGTCCTTCCTGATCCTGGTGGAGGCCCAGCCCTACGGCCACCGGGTGGAAAGCTCCAATGAGTGGCTGGCTCTGCTGAAGCGCCTGGCCCTGCTGGAGCTGGGCCAGGCTACGGAGGAACAGGTAAACGGGGCCATCGCCGATTACCTGACCATCCATCCCCCCAAGGCCGGCGCGGTGTTTACCCCTGCAATGTCCGTGGATGGGGCCCTGTCCTGGTCCAACAACGGAGGCCTGGCCAATCCTGCCCCGGTGGATGTGGTGGGACTGGTGGTGGATGCCCTGGGTGCCGCGCCGGTGTTTGGCATGGTGGATGAGCGGAATAACATTGTCCTGTCCAGCCTGCTGCCCGACGGCACCTATCTGCTGAAGTTCGAGGACAACGAGGGCAACCAGACCCAGATCGGAACCCTGGTCGTTGCCGCGGACACATCCGGGGAAGAGGAGCCGGAGGATACCAAGACCAACCTGTTCGATCCCGCCAAGGCAACTCTGAACAGCCGGTGGAGCAATTCTTCCTTCGCCTTCGTGGCCACCGACGGCTATGTGGTGACGGACTTTATCCCCGTGACCGTTCCCACCGCCGGGGAAACGCCCTCTGTACTGCGCTGGCGGGGCGGCGATATGCTGGGCAGCGCGGGCCTGCTGTACTACGATGCCGCCCAGAGCCTGCTCTCCGCTTCCGATGCAGCGGTCAGCGGTCCTGGCCTGGTGTCCAGCAACTCCTCCTTCACCACCGATGAGAATGGCGACGGCATGGTGAATCTGGGCTACAAAACCGGGGAGTTCCAGGAGGTCTGGCAGAACGCGGCCTATATCCGCCTGACCCTGCAGGTCAACGGTGCTTCCGCTGCCCTTTCTGAGGCCGATGTGGCGGATATCATCGTGACCGTGGACCAGCCCATCGAATAAGGAGGGCTTATGGAACGGTTCACGGACTATATCCCGGAAAACAAGGCCCCGGCGGGAGTCAGCCGCATCGCCATTTACCGGCCCTCGGGAATGCGGGTGGGCAGCTTCCCCCTGGGCGGTCTGGAAATGCCTGAGCTGGGGACGATGCGATACAGCTTCGGTGCCCTGTCCGATGTGCACATCGGCTATGACACGGCGGAGGAAGATCTGCGGCGGAGCCTGACCTGGCTGAAGGACCGGCAGGTGGATTTTACCTGCGTCTGCGGGGACCTGACCGTGGGCAATCAGGACAGTGAGTGGGAGACTTATGCCGCCGCTGTGGCGGCGTACAGCGGCGGGATCCCGGTGTATCCGGTGGCGGGAAACCATGACTGTGCCGGCCTGGGCCTGACGGACAACCGGTTCCGGCAGTATACGGGCCAGGGCCTGTTCTACACCTTTACCCAGGGGGAGGATGTGTTCATCATGCTTTCCCAGATCGCCTGGCCCAGTCAGAGCGGCAGCGTCCAGCCCTTCGCGGATTACAGCCTGCGGTCCTTGCAGCAGGCCCTTGAGGAAAACCGGAACCGGCGGTGCTTTGTGTTCCAGCACAATTTCCTTTGGGGCGGAAGCGGCGACCCCATGGAGCTGTATGACAGCGATGCCCTGTGGAGCACCCAGGGCCGGTTCCTGGAAAGCCTGATGGAGTATTATCCCAATGCCATCTGGTTCCACGGCCACAGCCACCAGAAGTTCCAGGTCCAGACCCAGCACCATAAGGCCAACTACGACTTTGACCGGGGCTGCCACAGCCTCCACATCCCCTCCCTGGCCATGCCGGTGAATGTGGTGGGAGGGGTCCGTGTGGAAGAGTACGGAGAGAGCCAGGGCTATGTGGTGGAGGTATACGACGGTCATATCCTGCTGCAGGGCATGGATTTCATTACCGGAGAACCCCTGCTCATTGCCCGGTACTGCCTGGAAACGCCCCTGGCCGAAGTGGCGCCGGACACCTATATTGATCCCACGGGTACCATTCTTTAAGATACTTCTAAAATGACGGAACCGCCGTGCCAACTGTGGCACGGCGGTTTTTGTATTCAGTGGCTGTCCATCCAGGCGGAGGCCCGGAGCTTCATGCGCTCCAGCAGGGTGACCAGAATCTCCTTTTCGTCCTCGCTGAGCCCCTGGGTCAGGCAGTTTTCCCAGTCGTCCATGATCTTCTGGATCTGGGGCAGAAGGGCCAGGGACTTTTCCGTGGGGTACAGGCGCATGACACGCTTGTCGTTCTGACAGGAAACCCGGGTGATGAAGCCGCCCTCTTCCAGCACGGCGGCTTGCCGGGCCACGTTGCTTTTGTTGATGCAGATGCGGCTGGCCAGCCGGTCCTGAGAGATGCCGGGCTCGGCGCAGATCTCCTGCAGATAGCTGGCGTGGCAGGCCTTCAGACCCATGGGGGCGAAGCTGTCGGACCGGTACTGGGTGCCGGCACGGGTGATCTCGGTGATATCGCGGATGATATCTGACATGGGAAACCCTCCTGTCCTGTTGCGTATGCAACCATTTTACCACGGTTTGTCCGCCCTGTAAAGAAAAATATTCCCGGTGGCGGAAGAATCTTGCCAAGAAATCAACGCTATGGTATAGTAATCAAAAAGCAACCCCGAAGGGAGACGAATTATGAAGATATACAGCCATGAATACGCCTGGAGTGATATGGGTGACCAGTACCGGCAAGCCCATGAGGTCTCCGCTTATCCGGAGGGCTTTCGGGAGCGGCTGGAGGGCCTGACCCTGGAGGAGGAATAGAATGAAAAAGAAACTGTTGGCCCTGATCGCCCTGGTGCTGGCACTGCTGATGCTGGCAGGCTGCGGCGGCGATATGGACCTGAATCTGATGCGGCTGGAGATGTATTACCGGGGACTGGACCTGGTTAAGTATGAGGACATGAAGTACACCCGGCCCGACATGACGGAGCATGACCGGGTCCTCCTGGAAAGCTGTGAGACTGCCCGGACCGCTAAGAATCTGGAGGAAGTGGTGGAGGCCATCTATGCCTACTACGACTGCTACGATGTGTTCTATACCAGCTATTCCCTGGCAAATATCCGCTACAGCGCCAATTTGACGGATATCTACTGGGAGGAAGAGTACAACTACTGTGCTTCCTACACCGCCACCGTGGACGCGGGACTGGATGCACTGTACCATGCCCTGGCGGATTCCCCGGTGCGGAAGGAGCTGGAGGGCGAGGAATACTTCGGCCCCGGCTTCTTCGATGCCTACGACGGGGAAAGCATCTGGGACGAGACCTTCACGGCTATGGTGGAGGAGGAAACGGCCCTGGTGAGCCGGTATTACGACCTGTCCTCCCAGGCGTTGGAGGTGCCCGAGGGCTCCCGGGAATTCTATGACCGGTACGGCGACCAGATGGCCCAGCTTTACGCGGAGCTGGTGCTCCTGCGGCAGGAGATGGCGGCCTACCTGGGCTACCCCGGCTACAGTGAATTTGCCTACGAGTTCTACTACTACCGGGACTACACCCCCCAGCAGGTGGTGACCTATCTGGATAAGATCCGGCAGGAGCTGGTGCCCATGTACAGAACCCTGGACCGGTCTGTGTGGGAAGCGGGCTACGCCGCCTGCGATATTGCCGATGCCATGGACTATCTGCAGGGTACCGCCACCGCCATGGGCGGCGTGGTGGAATCTGCCTTCGGCATGCTGATGGATTATGAGCTGTACGACATCGGTTACAGCGAGAACAAGTACAACGCTTCCTTTGAAACCTTCCTGTCCTCGTACAGTGAGCCCTTCATCTTCATGAATCCTCAGGGGGCGGCCATGGACAAGCTGACCCTGGTCCATGAATTCGGCCACTTTGCCAATGACTACGCCTGCCTGGGCAGTGTGGCAGGCATCGATGTGGCGGAAATTTTCAGCCAGGCCCTGGAATACCTGAGCCTGGTCTACAATCCTGAGGGACAGACCCTGACCCGGTACAAGATGGCCGACAGCCTGTGCGTCTTCGTGGAGCAGGCGGCTTACGCTTCCTTTGAGCATCAGGTCTATGCCCTGGCTCCGGAGCAGGTGACCCCGGAGACTATCCGCTCCATCTTTGCTCAGGTGGGGGAGGATTTCGGTTTTGTGGAGTGGGGCTTTGATGACCGGAGCTATGTCCGGGTGCCTCATTTCTTCACCAGCCCCCAGTACGTTATCAGCTACGTGGTCAGTAACGACGCGGCCTTCCGGATCTATCAGATGGAACTGGCGGAGCCCGGCGCGGGTCTGGCACTGTACCAGGACAGCCTGTACAGCATGGAAAGCTTCTTCCTGGCGTTCCTGAACTCTGTGGGACTGGAAAGCCCCTTCGCCGAAGGCCGGGTGGAAACCATCCGCCAAACCTTGGAGGAAATGCTGAAATAAATACGACCACCGGCCTGTGTCCCCACAGGCCGGTATTTCATTTCCGGGGATAAATTGTAGTTTGGCGTAATTGCCGCACCAAAAAGAACCACGTCATTGCGAGCCAGTGCGCACACTGGCGTGGCAATCCCCTTCAGGTTTCCGGAATCTATCGCCAGAAGAAATCCGTTCTTTTTCCTGGATCTACGCTATATTTTCAACAACGATAGGTTCTGCGTCGCCACACGGGATTGCCACGTCGCCGCCTTTGGGGCGGCTCCTCGCAATGACGTATATATATCTGTAAACTACAACTTACATCCCATATACCGCTCTGTGCTTTCCGAATAATTTCGACATTTTCGCGAACAATAATTCCGGGAGGGATAGGAATGCGAAAAGAGGAGAAGGAAGCGCCGGTCTGGGAGATCCGGGATCCCAAGCCTCCGGTGATCCGGTCCGGCCACATGGAAAACCGGGTCCGCAATCGGGACAAGGAGATTATGTAAACCAATACGGCGAAAACAAACAGCACCGGATTCCCGGTGCTGTGTTGTTTTGTTGCAGATTAGCCGTTGGCGCGCATCTGAGCGAAGCACTCGCTGCAGAACACGGGACGGTCGGTCTTGGGCTGGAAGGGAACCTTAGCCTCGCCGCCGCAACGGGCGCAGGTAGCGGTGAAGAACTCACGGGGACCGCGGGTAGCGTTCTTGCGAGCGTCACGGCAAGCCTTGCAGCGCTGGGGCTCGTTCTGGAAGCCGCGCTCAGCGTAGAACTCCTGCTCACCGGCGGTGAACACGAACTCGTTGCCGCACTCCTTGCAAACTAACTTCTTGTCTTCGTACATTGGAATTTACCTCTCTTCGGTTTGTTGTTGCCCCGTGAAAGCATGCCATTTTGACTGGTTGTAACGCAGGGTCAGTTTACTTGGTGACAGAGCACCATAGATGCGATTATACACATTGGTTATGCATTTGTCAATACTTTCCGAAATCATTTCGGCCTGTTTTTACCGATTTATGCACTTTGACAAGAAAAAATCAAACTTCAAAGCTGGTTTGTCCCTGGTAAGGGATGTGCAGATGGTCGTAAGCAAGCTGGGTCACACACCGGCCCCGGGGGGTCCGGGTCAGGAAGCCCAACTGCATCAGGTAGGGCTCGTACACATCCTCCAACGTCACCGCTTCCTCGCCGATGGTGGCCGCCAGGGTTTCCAGGCCAACGGGTCCGCCGCCGTAGTTGCGGATGATGGCGGTGAGCATCCGCCGGTCAATATTGTCCAGACCCAGCCGGTCCACTTCCAGCCGGCTCAGGGCCAGGTCCGCAGCCTCCTTGGTGATGGTGCCGTTGCCCATGACCTGGGCGAAATCCCGGACCCGCCGCAGGAAGCGGTTGGCAATCCGGGGGGTGCCCCGGCTCCGGGAGGCGATCTCCATGGCACCCTCTTTTTCAATGGGCATGCCCAGGATGGCGGCGGAGCGGCTGACGATGCGGGTCAGCTCCTCCGGAGTGTACAGCTCCAGCCGCAGGCTCACGCCAAACCGGTCCCGCAGGGGGGCGGAAAGCTGGCCTGCCCGGGTGGTGGCACCGATGAGGGTGAATTTTGGCAGATCCAACCGGATGGAGTTGGCACTGGGGCCCTTGCCCACGATGATGTCGATGGCAAAGTCCTCCATGGCCGGGTACAGAATTTCTTCCACAACCCGGTTCAGCCGGTGAATTTCGTCGATAAACAGGATATCGCCGGGATTCAGGTTGGTCAGCAGGGCCGCCAGGTCGCCGGGCTTTTCGATGGCCGGACCGGAGGTGATGCGGATGTTTACGCCCATCTCATTGGCGATGACGCCGGCCAGGGTGGTTTTGCCCAAACCGGGAGGGCCATAGAGCAGGGTATGGTCCAGGGGCTCGTTCCGCAGCCGGGCGGCCTCGATATAGACGGACAGGTTGCCCTTGGCCTTTTCCTGGCCGGTGTAATCCGCCAGCAGCCGGGGCCGCAGCCCAATCTCCCCCGCGTCCTGAGGGGCGAAGGTGGGCGAAATAATCGGCGTATTCAATTCCTGGTTAAATTCAATACTCATACAACGCTCCTAAAAGAAGAAATGAAGGGGCGAGCATTGCTCGTCCGAAAATGACGTATCACGCGTTAAGAATCTGTTTCCACCGGGACGGTGACGATTTTGCAGGCCGGGCAATACCAGGCGGTGGCGGAGTAGTTCTTCCAAAAGCTTCCGCCGCCCAGTTGAACCGCTCCTTCCGCCAGACTGCCCTTGAACAGGCCGGGCTTGGAGCCCTCAGGAATCCATTGAATCGGGGCTTCCCGATCGATGAAATAGCCCTTTCTCATTTCTCTTTCACAGTAAGGACACTTCATGGCAATTCCTCCTGATAAAAACAGTCATCCTTCCATCTGGCAGGATTGCTGTCAATGTATTCCCATATTTTCAGATAGTCCTGCTCTCCGCGAATCACATGGTCATGGAATAATTTTTGCCAAATGGAAACACCGATCTGTTTCGTAACAATTCCCTTTAATTGTTGAACGACACGGGAAATCGTAGGGGCGACCATTGGTCGTCCGTCACCGTCGGTTTGAATACGCAGAAGCAGATGAATATGGTTTGGCATTACAACATAATGGTCGATGGCGATTGCGGGGTAAAATTCAGGAATATCACGAATGGCTTGGTCAACAATCACGCCCCAATCTGATAATTGGGGTGTTTGCGGACGAGCAATGCTCGCCCCTACGGTATCCCATAAAAAACATTTGCGATTGCTGGTGCAAATCGTAATAAAGTACGCTCCCGGGGTGCTGTAATCATAATATTGCAGTCGGTTTGGTTTTCTTTTTGGCAGGTCCATATACGCAACCCTCTGACATTTTTGCTTCTGCTGTGCGGAGGATTATTGCATCGGCGGAGCAACTCTGACACAAACACATACATTGCCCCAGACTGTGGGGAAGTCCTGATCCAGATGGGAAGTAATGGACCAACCATGAATCTGAACATCCAGAAGCATAGAAATAATGGCTTCCAGCCAGACGGAGGAAATAGGGAGCGATGTCTGACCCAGGCGAAGTGCATAGGAATCGTCATCGTTTCTGCGGATGATGGCATGATTTGTTGTGCCCGAAAATGTAATATGAGAAAGCTTGCTGTATTGAAGTGCGGTCAGTAAAACAATCAGATCAGCCGAAAGATCATTCGCAACTGTGATGATCCACAGATGTTCTTTTCTGGAGGTGATTGTCTCAATACTACAACTGATGGTTTGTTTCATAATATGTTCCCCTATTCGGGTTCCCTTTCGGAATTGAGGACCGTAAAAATTCCTCATTTCTAATTCCTAATTAAGATTTCATGACCATGGCTCTCAATGCATACCGCACCATATCCTCGGTGCTGGCCTTGGGGTCCACACCCTTGAGGGCCTGGGCGATTTCCGCGGCGGAGTAGCCCAGCTCCTGGAGCGCCGCATTGGCCAGGGCCGCGTTGCCCTGCTGGGCCGGGGCAGCTACTGCGGGTCCGGCGGAGAAATCGATCTCCATGGAGCCGCCGCCGATCTTGTCCTTCAGTTCCAGGATGATCCGCTGGGCGATCTTCTTGCCCACACCCTGGGCGGCGGTGAGGAGCTTTTCGTCCCCGGTCATAACGGCCAGGGTGAAATTCTGGGGACCTGCCGCCAGAATAGCCATGGCGGCCTTGGGCCCCACGCCATTGACGGAGGTCAAAAGCTGGTAGCACTGCTGTTCCTCCCTGGAGATGAAGCCGTAGAGATCGAAGGCATCCTCCCGGATGGACTCGGTCACATACAGCCGGGCGTTCTGATTCAGCTTGAGCTGGGCGGCGGTATAGGCCGTGACCCGGCAGCCGTAGCCCACGCCGGCACATTCAATGACGGCCAGACCCGGCTCCAAAACGGTCACAGGACCAGAAACATAGTAGATCATAGAAACCTCCGCAAACGCACGTCATTGCAAGGAGCGCAGCGAAACGGCCAACCCCGTGAACATTCCGGAAACGGAAGGGGATTGCCATGCCGGTCTGAGGACGGGCTCGCAATGACAGCTTATTTTTGTAATTGAGAAAGCAAGGATGTGCTGGACCGGGCATGGCACAGGGCGATGGCGATGGCATCGGCGGCATCGTCGGGCTTAGGCATCTCTGTCAGATGGAGCAGACGCTTGGTCATGTCCTGCATCTGGTGCTTGGTGGCGCTGCCGTAGCCCACCAGAGCCTGCTTGACCTGCATGGGCTTGTAGGAGTAGACCTCCAGTCCCGCCTGCCGGATGGCCAGGAGAATAACCCCCCGGCTCTGGGCAACGCCGATGCCCGTGGTCACGTTCTGACCGAAAAACAATTCCTCAATGGCCACAGCGTCGGGCTTCGTCAGCCGCAGCAGCTCGGTCATGTCGTTGTAGATAACCTCCAGCCGCCAGGAAAAATCCGTGTTGGGGGGCGTGGTAATGGCACCGCACCGCAGGAGCTGAAACCGGCTCCGGTCCGCTTCAATAAGTCCGAAGCCCGTGATCCCATACCCTGGGTCGATCCCCAGAATCCGCATCCATACCCCTCCTTTGCCGTTCTTCTTTCTATGATAGCACATTTGTTTAGAAATTCCTACAGTTTTTTTCGGCTGTGAGGAAAATTGTAGTTTATTTCAGCACCGCACCCCTTGCCCCCCGCATTTATGAGGGGGGGTGGCCCGAAGGGCCGGGGGGAGAAAAAGAACTCCCCCAGTCAAAAATCGGTTCCGAAGAGCCGATTTTTGCCAGCCCCCTCTTGAAAAGCGGGGGCCGAGGCGGCTTCGCCGCCGGGCGACCGCAAGGGTCGCCCCCTACGTGGACATATTACGCTAAACTACAATTTCTCTTTCCATACATGATTTTCGCCGGATGGGAAATACTAGCCTCGAAAAGGGGAGTAGGTTATGGAACGATTTGAATGCGGGACCCGGATTGTCAGCGGTGCCGGGGCATTGGCTTCCCTGGGAGAGCTGGGGGCCGGGCGGGCACTGGTGGTCACGGACCCTTTCTTCCGGGACAACGGCGTGGCGGAACAGGTAGCCAAGCAAACCGGGGCCCAGTGCTGGGAACTGTTTTCTCAGGTGGCCCCGGATCCCGGGCTGGATTTGGCGGCTGCGGGGACTGCCCGGGTCCGGGATTTTCAGCCGGATCTGATCGTGGCTCTGGGGGGCGGCAGCGCCATGGATTGTGCCAAGGCCATGAAGTATTTTTCCGGCAGCGGAGCCACATTCGTTGCCGTCCCCACCACCTCCGGCTCCGGGTCTGAGGTGACGGATTTCGCCATTTTGTCCCACGCCGGCGTGAAGCATCCCCTGGTGGACCGGAGCCTGCGGCCGGATGTGGCGATTCTGGACAGTGACCTGCTGGGGAAGCTCCCCCGGTCCCTGATCGCGGACAGCGGATTTGATATCCTGGCCCATGCTCTGGAAGCCTATGCCGCCACCGGGGCCGGAGCCATCACCGATGCCCTGGCCCGGGATGCCTTCTGCGCCGCCTATGCCAAATTGCCTGCGTCCTTTGCCGGAGATACCACCGTGCGCCAGTCCGTGCATCTGGCGGCCACCATGGCGGGTATGGCCTTCGCCCAGGCAGGGCTGGGCCTGTGCCATGCCCTGGCCCACAGCCTGGGCGGTGCCTTCCATGTGCCCCATGGGCGGCTCAACGCCATTCTGCTTCCGGCGGTCCTGGACTGCAACGGTTCTGCCGTGGGGCATAAGTACGCGGAGCTGGCCCGGGCGGCAGGTTTGGGCGGGTCCGTGGATACCATCGCCATCCGGAACCTGAAAACCGCTCTGGTCCGGCTGCGCCGGACTCTGGAGATGCCGGAGAACCTGGCTCAGGCCGGGGTGGATCCCGGGGAGGTCCGGCAGAAGCGGGAGGCTGTGGCATCCGCCGCGCTGGCGGACCCCTGCTGCGCAACCAATCCGGTGAAGCCCACCCGGCAGGCAGTTATGGATATTCTGGATACGGTAACGGGCCATGGCTGAGGTGCTGACCAGCGTGGGCCTGGATGTGGGAACCACTACCACCCAGCTCATCGTCTCCCGGATCGCCGTAGAGAACCGGGCATCCTCCTTTGCGGTGCCGGAGCTGGCAATCATGGACCGGCAGGTAATCTACCGGAGTCCGGTGTATTTCACCCCCCTGGTGGGCCATGATCTGGTGGACGGAGGGGCTATCCGGGAAATCGTGGCGGCGGAATATGAAAAGGCAGGAATCACCCGGCAAGGAGTGGATACCGGAGCCATCATCATCACCGGGGAGACCTCCCGGAAGGAAAATGCCGCGGCGGTGCTGGAGAATCTGTCGGATTACGCCGGGGATTTTGTGGTGGCAACCGCCGGACCGAATCTGGAAAGCGTCCTGGCGGCAAAGGGTGCCGGGGCGGTGGACTATTCGGAGAAGACCGGGAAAACCGTGCTCCATTTTGACATCGGTGGGGGCACCAGCAACTGGGCCCTGGTGGAAAATGGCCGCATCACCGGCACAGGGTGCCTGAATGTGGGCGGACGGCTGCTGAAATTCGACCAAAAGGGGAATGTGACCTATGCTTCCCCAGTGTTGGAAAAGTTATGTAAACTAAAAGAGGGGGACGTTGCTGCCCGGTCCCAGGTGGAGGAAGTAGCGGCCCTGCTGACCCAGGCGCTGGAGATGGCCGCGGGTCTGCGCCCAGCCACAGAGCTGCTGGAGCGTTTGGCTACAAAGGAAGCAAACAATTATGCGTCATTGCGAGCCGGTTCGCAAACTGCGACTCGCCAAGAGCCGCCCGTAATCTCCTTCTCCGGCGGGGTGGCGGACTGTATCGAAACCGAATATCCCTGGCTGGAATTCGGGGACATGGGTCCCCTTTTGGGCCAGGCCATCCGGCACAGCCGTCTGTGCCGGGGCGAATACCGCCTGGGGGCGGAAACCATCCGTGCCACGGTCATCGGCGCCGGGTGCCACAGTGCCCAGCTTTCCGGCAGCACTGTGTTTCACCGGAATGTGGCCTTTCCTCTGAAGAACCTGGCGGTGGTCACAGCCCCGGAGGAGCTGGTCCGGCTGGACGGGCCGGGAGTCCTGGCTCTGAAGGGGATGGAAAGCCCCTCCTATGCTCAGGTCCGGGATCTGGCGGAGGACCTGGCGGCCCGAATCGCCGGGCCGGTGCTCATCGCCCTGGAGGCGGATATGGCCAAGGCCCTGGGCCACGCTTTGGCTCTGCGGCTGCCCCCGGATCGGCCCGTTTTGTGCCTCGACCGGGTCCGGCTCCGGGCGGGGGATTATCTGGACGTAGGTGAGCCCCTGGGTCCCGCTCTCCCGGTGGTGGTGAAAACCCTGATCCTGCAGCGATAAATTGTAGTTTAGCGCAATATGTCCGCGTAGGGGGCGACCCTTGCGGTCGCCCGGCGGCGAAGCCGCCTCGGCCCCCGCTTTTCAAGAGGGGGCTGGCAAAAATCGGCTCTTCGGAACCGATTTTTGACTGGGGGAG
>JAFVWL010000071.1 GCA_017501695.1 Oscillospiraceae bacterium | reverse complement strand
TCTTAGTGAGTTCTGCTACAGATTCAACCGCAGATTCTTTAACGGTGCCATATTCGACAGGCTTTTAGTTGCTATCGCTGGATAACACTATATTTTGTGTCTTGCTGACTAAAGCCGATAACCACAACTACAATTTATCTTCCAACCCCATCCAGGAAAATCCCCTGGAACGATTGACTTTTTTTGCGTTTTGTGTGATAATATATCGGATAATTTTATAAAATAAGAAGGGATCGTCAACATGACACAATCCAGAACTCATAACTGCGGTGAGCTGCGTCTCGCCGACGCCGGCAAGAATGTGACCATTTGCGGCTGGCTGGAAAACGTCCGCGAGGTGGGCGCCAACTTTGCCTTCTGCGTGGTCCGCGATTTCTATGGCACCACCCAGGTGGTCATCGAGAATGAGGACATGATGAAGATCATCAAGTCCGTCAATAAGGAGACCACCATTTCCGTCACCGGCACCGTCCGGGAGCGGGAGAGCAAGAATACCAAGATCCCCACCGGTGAGATCGAGGTGGTTCCTGCCGAGATTAAGATCCTGGGCAAGTGCCGCCACAATCAGCTCCCCTTTGAAATCAACAAGTCCAGGGACGCTGACGAGAATGTGCGTCTGAAGTACCGCTACCTGGATCTGCGGAACCCTGCCGTCAAGAGCAACATCATCCTGCGCTGCCAGGTGGTGGCGGAGCTGCGCCGGCTCATGACCGAGAAGGGCTTCCTGGAGATCACCACTCCCATCCTGACGGCTTCCTCCCCCGAGGGTGCCCGTGACTACCTGGTTCCCGCCCGGAATCATCCCGGCAAGTTCTACGCCCTGCCCCAGGCTCCCCAGCAGTTCAAGCAGTTGCTGATGACCTCCGGCTTCGACCGCTACTTCCAGATTGCACCCTGCTTCCGGGATGAGGACGCCCGTGCGGACCGTACCCCCGGCGAGTTCTATCAGATGGACATGGAGATGGCCTTTGCCACCCAGGAGGACGTCCTGTCCACCCTGGAGGATGTGATCGTCCCCGTGTTCCAGAAGTTCGGCAAGTACGAGCGGGTCTCCCAGGCTCCCTTCCGCCACATCCCCTTCAACGAGGCCATGGAGCGCTACGGCTCCGACAAGCCCGACCTGCGGATTGACCTTGAGATCTCCGACATCACCGCTGAGGTTCAGGGCTGCGGCTTTGGTCCTTTTGAGGGTGCCACCGTCAAGGCTGTTGTGGTGGACAACTTCACCCAGGCCCGGAAGTGGATCGACAAGCTGCTGGTGGACGTGGAAGTCCAGACCGGCAACAAGGCCTGCTGGGTTAAGGTGGATGAGCAGGGCAACCTGACCGGCGGCGTTTCCAAGTTCCTGCAGAACTGCGCCCCCGCACTGACCGAAAAGCTGAACCTGAAGCCCGGCAGCTTCGTCTGCATGGCCGCCGGCAAGAAGCTGGCCGCCCAGAAGACCGCCGGTGTTATCCGCACTATGCTGGGCAAGCGTGTCCCCGGCCACTTTGACGAGAATCAGTACGCCATGTGCTGGATCGTGGATTTCCCCATGTATGAAATGGGTGAGGAATCCGGCCAGTTGGAATTCTGCCACAACCCCTTCTCCATGCCCCAGGGCGGCCTGCAGACCCTGCTGGATGCCGAGGGCAACACCGAGAAGCTGCTGGCCATCAACGCCAACCAGTATGACCTGGTCATCAATGGCTATGAGTCCGCCTCCGGCGCCGTCCGGAACCATGACCCCGAGATCATGGTCAAGGCCTTCGAGATGGTGGGCCTGGGCGAGGAGGACGTGAAGGCCAAGTTCCCCGCCATGTACAACGCCTTTACCTACGGCGCGCCTCCCCATGCGGGTGCTGCCCCCGGCGTGGACCGTCTGATCATGCTGCTCACCGGCGAGGAGTCCATCCGGGAGGTCATTACCTTCCCCATGAACAAGAACGCTCAGGACCTGATGATGGACGCTCCCACCACCGTGTCCCAGAAGCAGTTGGACGATGTGCACATCGCCATCAATATCAAAGTGTAACATTTTTGTAAACGCCGTGGAAATCCACGGCGTTTACTTGCGTTTTGGGCTGGCCTGTGATAACATACCAGGGAATTTGCTTTTTATCGGAGGTGCGGCCCATGAAAAACTGGCTGCGCGCCGCGATTACGTTTGGCCTGTCCGTTCTCCTGATCTCCGGATGCCAGGATGACGTCCCGCAGCTTCCCAGCGAATCCACGACGCCCACAGATCCTACAGTCATCACTACGGTTCCCCCAACGGATCCTCCTACGGATCCCCCCACGGTTCCTCCCACGGAGCCGCCCACGGTTCCTCCCACGGAGCCGCCTACGGTTCCTCCTACGGAGCCCCCCACGGTTCCTCCCACGGAGCCGCCCACGGTTCCTCCCACGGAGCCGCCTACGGTTCCTCCCACGGAGCCGCCCACGGTTCCTCCCACGGAGCCGCCCACGGTTCCTCCCACGGAGCCGCCCACGGTTCCTCCTACGGAGCCCCCCACGGTTCCTCCCACGGAGCCGCCCACGGAAAGCCCCACCGCACCCCCTGCGAACCCGGATAAACAGGGCTGGTATGAGCAGGACGGAAAGCGGTATTACTACGACGAAAACGGAAACCTGTACATCGGCTGGCTGGTCCTGCCTGAAGGTGTCTTCTATATGGGTCCCGATGGCGCGGCGGTGACGGGCTGGACCGACCTGGGGGATCGGACCTACTACTTCCATAGCGACGGCCGGATGCACACCGGCTGGCTGGAGGAAAACGGCAAACGCTACTACTTCACTGAGGGCGGTGCCATGGCTCATGGCTGGACGGTCATTGACGGTCAGCGGTACTATTTCACCGCCGACGGTGCTATGTATGTGGGCTGGCTCACCCGGGGGGAATATGATTACTACCTTCATCCGGACGGTACTGCTGCCACCGGCAAGCAGATCATTGACGGACAGACCCGCTATTTCACCCCTGACGGCATCCACATCGTTCTGGTGAACCCCTGGAATTATGTGCCCGGCTATTATGAGCTGGACCTGGTGGGGGCGGAACGGGACCTGCTGGTATCCGCCCGGTGCAGCGCGGCCCTGAAACGGATGTTCGCGGATTGCCGGGCTGCCGGCTGCGATCCGGTGCTTCTCAGTGCCTACCGGTCCTGGGAAACCCAAAACAGCCTGTACCAGCGGAAGGTGCAGTATTATCTGGACCTGGGCTATGGCGAAGCCGATGCCCGGTATCTTGCGGGTCAGGTGGTGGCGGTCCCCGGCACCAGCGAGCATCAGCTTGGCCTGGCTGTGGATATTGTGGATAACGGCAATTGGAGTACCGATTACAGCCAGGAGAACACCAGAACCCAGAAATGGATGATGGAGCACTGCTGGGAATACGGCTTCATCCTTCGCTATCCCAACGGCACCACCGGCATCACGGGCATCATTTATGAGCCCTGGCACTACCGGTATGTGGGCGTGGAGGTGGCCATGGCCATCCGGGATTCCGGCCTGACCCTGGAAGAATACCTGGGCGCCGCGTAAGTACATAAGAAAATCCCACTCTTTTTTGACAATGTCATTAAGTTAGTGACATAACCTGGAGGGCAAACCAAAGAGAAACGAGAGTATCCAAGACAGGCGACTGTTTTGGATACTCTTTTTTGCAATTTGGGCATGACAAGAACGCGGATTGAAAAATCCGCTTGAAAAG